>JBDSHL010000440.1:0-2245 GCA_039918515.1 Saprospiraceae bacterium
TTTTCAATTTCCTAATTTCCATATAAATTATTAATAAGTATGATTGATTGGAGGTATGACAATTTATGAATTAATTCATTTGTTTTTGACTGTTCTTCTGCATCTAGATCTTTCAAGTAATCATTAAGTGTAATGGTTCCGTTCTCATATTGAAGTTTACTTGCATCCTTGATTTTTGAATTTAAAACAATAAGTCTTTGATCGGATAGTACCAACATTTCAAATTTCTTCGTCAATTCATCCTGTTGTATTCTTGAAAGATGAATATTAAATTCTAAAGTTTCAATATTCAATTGACTTATACTTTTATTAATAAGTGAAATATTTTTACTCCTATTAAGATTGTAGAGTGAGGAAATATTCCAGTTCAATCTCAATCCTGCTACATAATATGTATTAAACTCGTTTTTCAGAAAATTCAACGCTGGATTGGCATATCCTCCTTGAGCAAATGCAACCAATTTAGGAATGGCCATTGTGGTTGACCATTTATACTGGTGATCGATTAATTGTTCTTGTAGTGTAAGTAAATTTATCTCAGGTCTGTTCAAAGTCGTGTTTATATTTACCTTAACAGGGACTATAAATTCATTTTTATCGGTAATATTTTTATTGGTTAGCAGACTTAAACTTTGGGTCAGGTTGGTCATTTGATAACTTAATTCAAGTGCTCTTTGATCTAATTTTTCGCTTTCAGCTAAAACGGAGTTTAGTTGATATCCTGAAACAACTTTTGCCTCATAAGCATTCTTAGTCTTTTTTAACAAACCTTCGATATCCTTTTTACTAAAGTTCAGAATATTAATCTGTTCTTGTAAGAGTAATATTCCAAAATAAAGATTGATTACTTTATCTTTTAATTTATATAATTCAGATTCAACTTTCAATTTGTCTGATTGGGATTGAAGTCTACTTATAATTTTCTGCTGTTTTGTGGCTCCACCATCAAACAATAATTGACCTGCATCGATAAAAAATTTATATTGATCCTTATTAGGTGGCTCTATAGCAGGAAACCCTGGTATTGAAATTTTTATTGAAGTAACATCAGATTGAATGCTTGCCTGAGCAGTTCCACTCAAATTGGGCAACCATGTAGCGTTAATGTTTTTTATATTAAACCCCTCGATTTTATCTAATAATTCCAATTGCTTAATCATTGGATAATTGTTTCTAGCCATATTTAGACAAGAATCTAGGCTTATTTTCTGAGCAAATCCTGAATTTAGACTTATAATAATGCAAAAAAGAACTAACCAAAGCTTCATGATGTAAATAATTTGAAGAGAACAAGTATATAAACATGTTTCAAATTAAAAGGTTATATCATTCTTAATATTTTAATTTTGCAGAATAAATAAACAAGATGTTAAGATCACATAATTGTGGGGAGTTAAGAATTGCTCATCAGGGCCAAGAAGTTATATTATCTGGCTGGATCCAAATAGCTAGGAATTTAGGTGGCTTGACCTTTATAGATCTGAGAGATAGATACGGAATCACTCAGATTGCATTCAACTTAGAACAGAACTCGGATTTATGTGAATTGGCAAGGAAATGTGGCCGCGAGTATGTTATTCAGGTAAAAGGTATAGTCACCGAACGCATTAACAAAAATCCCAATAGACCAACAGGAGAAATTGAGATTCGTGCTTCTGAATTAACTATACTTAATGTTTCCAAAGTGCCTCCTTTTACGATTGAAGATGAAAGTGACGGAGGAGAAGATATTAGAATGAAATATCGCTATTTGGATATTCGAAGGAATCCAGTTAAAGACAAAATCATATTTAGACACCATGTTGCTCTACAAACTAGAAAATATTTAAGTGAGTTGGATTTCCTCGAAATAGAAACTCCTTATTTAATTAAATCAACACCGGAAGGTGCCAGAGATTTTATTGTTCCAAGTAGAATGAATCAAGGACAATGGTATGCGCTTCCGCAATCGCCTCAGACTTTCAAACAAATATTGATGGTAGGAGGAATAGATAAATATTTTCAGATTGTAAGATGTTTTAGGGATGAAGACCTCCGAGCAGATCGCCAACCTGAATTTACTCAGATAGATTGTGAAATGGCATTTGTTGATACGGAAGACATTTTACAAATCTTTGAAGGTTTAATGAAGTATTTATTTAAAGAATTATTGAACGTTGCTCTTGGTGATTTTCCTCTATTTAGAGGGCAAAATCAACAATTAAAATTCCATTTTTGGTGACCAATCCAATCAACATAATCATTC
>JBDSHL010000441.1:0-5775 GCA_039918515.1 Saprospiraceae bacterium
AGTGTAAGTGAGTGAGAATTCTGGACCACCTCTTTTATTCGTGGCAACCTTAAACGGAGATGTATTAATATCATAACTCGCACCGACATACCAATTCTTATATTCTGCTGCAATTTTTGGAATTAAAGCATCGGATAATCTAGTAGCAATTCCAAGTAGAAGCGCGAATTCTTTTCCTCTCTGCATTGAAAGATAAGCTTTCCCGTATACCCCTAAAACAGTTTCCGAATAAGGAGTCTGCGTTTGGTACATTCCATGTAACAATAAATCAAATTTTTCGGTCAATTTGATTGAAGGAAGAGCATACAAGCTAATTCTTTGTTGCAAAACTATAGTTCTATTAAGAGAAAAGAATACCTGATCTGGTTTATTTAAATGATAAAGTCCAACACCAAGATCTAACTTTGTTCTTCTGGACTTCTGCCAACGATAATTTAACCCTGTAGATAAATCTATAAAGAAATTAGAAGTATTTCCTATAGATTCACCGCTCGGTCTAGTGGGATCGAAATTGATACCATTCCATTGCTCATCCCAAGTCAAGCTATTAAAACCAAATCTTCGACCAGAGGCACCTACTAGGCCTCCAAGACTTACAATATTACTCTGATTAATAGGATAACCATAAGACACACTTAAACCAATATTGGTCAATCCAAGTTTAGAATCTCCTGCTTGATCATAGTTTAGAATCAAGCCTCCACTCAGAATACCTTTCTGAGTCCATTTCTTTGGGTAAAATCGGTGATCTAGTGAAGCAGTATAACTCAAGTATTCTACTAGGTTATCTACAAAGTATTGGTTTCGATAATTCATCGCAACCCTTGTATCCCCATAAAAATTTCCCGTGAGTGCAGGATTCAAATTTAATGGAGAAGTGTAAAATTGCGACTGATGTATGTCTTGAGAGGATAATGACCCAAATATGCAGATCACTATGAAAAGCGTAATTAAATTATTTCTCACGTTGGTAGGTTTATAATTTATTCGTAATCAAATGTATATTAATAAATTATAAATAATTATTAATACACATATAAAAAAATTACTACTTATAATATTGAAACTAGTTCAACATATATAGTAAATTCTTATACAAATTTAAACAATATTTAAACACGTGAGTATCAAACTGTAAAAAATACTTTATTTTATCTAAGTATAGTAATATTCCCCTTATCACTATATAAATCCCCATCAAGACATTGAACTTTTAGATAATATCCATAGACATCTGGTTTCAAGGAAGCGCCTTCAAAGCTTCCGTCCCATTTGAAATCAATATTATGCGTCTCATAAACTTTTTGACCCCATCTATTATAGACATAGAATTCAATCTTGTCTATAAAATTACTTCGGACAAGAAGTTGGTCATTGTTATGATCTCCATTAGGACTAAAAATATTTGGCAGGTACACTCCTTCACCATCACACTGTGGTCTTATTACGATTACATTGACATCTGCAGTTCCAACACAGTTATCTTTATTGGTCGTCATAACTTGATATCGTGTCGAGACTAAAGGAGAAGCTATTGGATTTTCGCAATTAGAGCAAGAAAGTCTATTAGGATTAACCCATTTATAATTCATATAACCTGGGGTCACATGAAGCATAGTTGATTTTCCAAAATAAATAGTGTCGTCATCAGCCCATGCCTCAAGAGGTGGTTCAAACATACTTATGTTAACCTGAAAACTATCCCTATACATACATCCATATTCATTGACAAAATTAACATAAAAGATTGTCGTGTCTGACGGCTTCACAATTATTCTATTTGAAGTTTTGTTTCCTGAAATAACATTCGTTGGAGTCCAGGAATATTTATACTGGTATCTATCTTTAATTACCAATTCTACATTTCCATTTTCACCAGGGCAAATTCTTGGAGTTCCTATTATTTGAAAATCAGGTTTGATTGGAACTATAAGAAAAGAATCTTGCGATGTGCAGCCAAACTTATCCGTGGCATAAGCATGAATATATTGTGAATCTCTAAATATTCTCTTTAATTGATATCCATCGCCAATAAATAAACCGATTCCATCAATCCATTCTATTTTTGCTAAATCATCTGTCTTGGCTTGTAATATAATGGTATCAACCTTGCACATAATGGTATCATTGTTTACTGTCAAATTTATTGGCGGTGGTATAAAAAGACTTACGAACCGTTCAATAAAACAATCTGCAATGCTAGGATCTGAAACTCTCACTTTAAAAGTAGTTGATTCAGTGGTTTTACTCAATGGATTCGGACTATTAGGATCCGATACTTTATCAGATGGCGTCCACAAATACGTATATTTTAAATCAGGATTAGGATTCAGAAAAATAGGTTCTCCAGTACAACTTAAAATGGTATCATTAAGTTGAACAGGAATAAATCCAACATCAATAGTTCTAACCAGAATATTATTACATTCCGATTCAACCGTAAGTGTCACTTTATATCTACCTGATTTTTTATAATCATGGACAGGATTTACTTCCGTACTCTTCATACTATCTCCAAAATCCCACAAATATTTTCCAGCGGCACTTAAGTTAATAAAACTTACAAAAGTGTTGTCGCAACTTTTTTCTAATTTAAAATCTACATTTGGTTTACAAACAATATTTACATCAATCGTATCAAATGCGCTGCATTGATACTGATTAATGGCCGTTACAACGAATTGAATATTATTGCAATTTTCAGCAATTGTTCTTATTTCTCTAGTTCCTTGACCTGAAATAACTCTATTTTCTGGTAACCATAGGTACTTCAATTGATGACTTGTATCTAGATTGTCAATAGAAATAGTAAATGAATCTGACTCACAAAATTTATAATCTCTTACTGGAAAATCAATCCCTACTTTCTCATTTACTATGGTAATACTATCTAATCCAGAGCAATTATCAATTGATTTCACTCTAACATAAAAGGTTGCTTTGTCATTGACATATGTACTAAAATTAAAACTTCCTTTTTTTAGAATATTACTAAAGTTTATTAGACTAGACCATTCTACTGAACTTTCTACTCCACCTACAACTTTTAACCTAACTGTATCTTGACAAATTATTTTATCTCCCTGAATATCAATATTCGGCAATGCAGAAACTCTCACCAAAATAGAATCAACCAATGTGCAAATTCCGTCCGTTACTGTTACATAATACCTTTTATTCTGCTTTGGAAATGCTTTGGGATTAGGACAGTCGGAGCAAGTCAAATCAATAGAAGGAGACCAAGTATATTTATACCTAGAGTTGGGATTGGATAATAGACTTGTAGAATCACCTATACAAAGTGGAATTCCTAGGAGTGGAAATTCAGGTTTTAATCTATTAAGATTGATTTCCTTTTGAATTGAATCAAAGCATCCTCCTGATGAATATACGATTAACCTTACGGTAGCTTTTCCAGTATCTGGAATAATGAAATTGGGGTCTTTTTTTGTAGAAGTATATCTGTTTCCATTAATTTTTATTTCCCAATTCCAATTTTTTATTTGCAATAAGGAATCAAATGATTTATCACTGAAATTAATTTTTATTGAATCTTCACATGCTCCAATTCCAAAATCAAAACCAGCTCCAATTAAAGTTGAATCATACACATAAATATTCTGAAAAGTAGTATCGATACAATCTTTAGCACGGCGTGCAACCAAAGCAACTCGGTAAGTCCCAGATTTGGGAAATCTAAAGCTCGGATTGGTATCTTTACTTATAAAACTATTATTCGGATAATCAAATATCCAGGTAAATTCTTTTGCATTATAACTTTTATTTGTAAAATTAACGAGTCGATCTTCAGTGCATAATACATCCTTATCAGGTTCAAAATTAGAAACTGGATTCGTTGTACAAATTCTAATGTTATATTCAAAATCTCGTCTTACTTGTGACAATAATTTACCCTTTCGAAATTCACTAACGCATACACCAATTAAATATTGACCAATCGTATTAGGTTTAGGCTGACCCGTTATCAGTCCTGTCTTTCTATCCATTCCCAGAGCTGGATTACCATCTAGTAAATTAAATAAACTAAAAGGAGGTTTATATAAAACGGGCATATAAGGAGGATGGTGATTTGAGGGCTTAGAATTACTGGTATCTGCTCCAAGATAAGGTGCACAAAGGCTATAGACTAAGGAGTCCCCATCTGAATCAAATACTGCATGATTAAATAAAATTGGTCTATCTCCACAAATATATACGGGTGGCCAAGCACCAAATATCGGACTGTTATTACAAACCTTTAAAGCTTCTTCTGTAATTGTAACTGTATAAGTTGAACCCGCAAGCACAGGATCTATAATATTACTAATAGTCTCATTTCTACAACATCTTTGGTAAGCTAGAATGTAACCTCCTTTTCTAAATGGCAAAGTAATTTTACCTATGTAAGTTGTAGTATGTACACATACGTCTCCACCAATTACTTCACATTCTGTTTTTAGTATTTCGTTTAAAGTATCATCGAGGCGGAAAGGCATTTCTATTGCTCCTTGCTTTCCAACATCTATTAACCTATAACCTTCCTGACTAAAGATATACACCAATGCAGGATTATCGAATTCTGCTTCAGGGCTTCCATTAAAACAATCTCGACGCAAAGTAAATCTAACTTCATATTTGTCGTTGCCTAAGCATTTGTAAGTCATTTCTCCTCCAACGATATGCGTAGCATTAATGCTATTTGGAAGAATAAATAGCAATATTATATAAACACTGTATCTGAACAAATTTTCATTTAACATATATTGCTTTATTAAATTAAAAATACTATTTATCTTGTACATCGTCTACTCCTTTTAATATTTCTAAAATTTCAACTCTACGCTCAAAAGCAGCTTTCAAGCTATAAATAGAGTTTCGTGTATCTTCAATACTATCGCTCACATCAGATGAGGCTTGAGATTCACCGAATGGTATTTCTTTAATCTTAAGAGATAAGTTTTTTATATTAGGATGAAATACTCCATTTCTAAAATAATCAAATTCATTTCTAATGGAGGTTACACGCCTTGAAGATAAATGTTGGTTGTAATCTGATTTAGCTCTTGGTGAAGCATAACCTTTTAAAAAAATATCTATGGAATGGCCTTCTTCCATAATGATACTTAATTTATCTAGGAAAATTAAGAATTTGTCTCCATTGAACTTTACATTTTTGTCAAAGAAAGTATCAATTTCAACCATGGCCTTGTTTCGGGCTGGGCCCTTAAGAACATTAGCAAATTGATACATATACACCCCTTTTCTTGCAACATAATCATTGTAGATTTTAGAAAACAAAATATCAGTGGTGTCTAATTCAGATCTTGGATTCGGCATATCATTATCGAAAAACAATCGAATGGGAAGCAACCTTCTTAATTCCGCTATGGCACTTAATTCAAGGAACATTTTACGGACCACAGGATTTTCTTTAGATGCTGATGCTGCAGTCAAATTAATCGTATCTGATTCGTATTTATGTTTACTAGCAATGATTTGATAATTTCGTCCTTTTAAAATATTAAATGCAAATTGATTTGTATCATTATTTGTCTTTTGGTCAACTAAGATATGTCTATCTGCATCCCAAAGTGAAATTGCAACACCTTTTAAACTAAAATTAGTGGTTCTTTCAAAAGTAGTTATTTGAAGATCTTTCTTTTGAGTTAGAAATAATTTTTTCCTAATAGGTTCAAAGTTGTACAAATCCACTGTACTAACAAGAACGGAATCCCCTAAATAATTAGATTTTTGAGCAATGATTTTATACTTTCT
>JBDSHL010000442.1:0-6418 GCA_039918515.1 Saprospiraceae bacterium
TAACACACATGATTGCCCAAGTATGTGCTCTTGATGTCGGAGAATTTGTCCACTCCTTTGGTGATGTTCACCTCTATCTCAATCATATGGAACAAGCTGAATTACAACTACTTAGAGTACCTAAACCGTTGCCAAAACTTATTCTAAACGAAAAGATAAAAAATATTGATGATTATAGGTATGAGGACATTCAATTAATTGATTATCAATCCTATGGAGCAATAAAAGCTCCTATAGCTGTTTAAACTTTAAGGTATTTTTAACGTTAATTAAGTATAGAAATTGAACGATTATTAGATCAGCATAAAACTTTATGATAAATACTTTTAATAAATGTAAATGGATTCGAGATTAAGTATAATTTTGCGCTCAAATTTTGTTCCTTTTTCAAATAAACCAAATCGAAATTTGTATCTCACTTTATATCAACTATTTATGAATAGAAATCGCCTGTTGGGGATTATGCTATGTTTCGTAATTTCTACGATGCTTCTACAGGCTGCCCCAGATATCGAATTAGGTAAATCGACTTTTAAAAATAATTGTGCCAGTTGCCATAACAAAACCATGAAGGATAAGCTTACTGGTCCTGCTTTAGGAGGAGCAGAAGAAAGATGGGCATCTTATCCAAAAGAAGAATTGTATAAATGGATTAGAAACTCGCAATCATTGGTTGTTGCAGGTCATCCACGGGCAACAGAATTATGGAATGAATACAAACCAACAGTAATGACTTCGTTCCCGAATCTTACCAATGACGAAATTGAAAGTGTACTGCTTTATATCGATGGTGTGTTCAAAGGAACTTATGGACCTAAACTCGCTGTAGACACAAATACTAAAGGATCAAAAGTTGAATCGGGTATTTCTTCAATATGGATTTATGTCGCCTTTGGAATCCTGCTTAGCCTAGCCTTATTCCTTTGGAATGTTATGTCTGATATGAGTTATTCAAGAAGTTTAGCTAAAGGAGATATGAACGCAAGGAGAGCTTCAATTTGGGAGAAATTATCTTCTAAAGGAGTCGTATCTCTTGTTCTCTTTGGATTAATTCTATTCGGTGGATATACAACCGTTAATAATGCCATTTCCTTAGGCCGACAACAAAATTATGCCCCGGATCAACCCATCAAATTCTCTCATGCTCTACATGCTGGTACGCACAAAATTGATTGTCAATATTGCCATGATGGAGCTAGAAGATCCAAGCAAAGTGTAATTCCTGGAGCGTCTACTTGTATGAACTGTCATAAAGCAATCAAAAAAGGAAGTCAATATGGTACTGCCGAATTAACTAAGATTTTTACTTCAAGCGGTTTTAATCCTAATTCAGGAACTTATATTGAAAACTACGAAAATCTTAGCTTAGATACCATTTCTGAAATTTTCAAAAAATGGATTGGAGACAATTACAAAGAAGAGAACAAAATCAAAGCATTAAGTACCGAAGACCGTACCATTGTTGATCAGGAATGGAGCGACATAGTATCTAGTATGACTGGACCTAACAAACCTAAAATTCAAGGTACGATTGAATGGACTCGAGTTCACAACTTACCGGATCATGTTTATTTTAATCACTCTCAACACGTAACAGTTGCAAAAATTGCTTGTCAAAAGTGCCATGGAAATGTTGAAGACATGAAAGTTATAAGACAGTATTCACCACTTTCTATGGGTTGGTGTATAAATTGTCACCGTCAGACCGATGTAAAATTTAAGGAGAATGAGTATTATACCAGTTATAAAACTTATCACGAAGAATTGAAAAAAGGAGATAGAACCAGTGTTAAGGTTGCAGATATAGGTGGAATAGAATGTCAAAAATGCCATTATTGATTTTTTTAAGTATTTAAAAAATGAAGACAAATAATAAAATGAGTTGGATCAGTGAGCAAGATTTAATGAACGATCCAGAATTGATGAATGATATGCATTCAGAAAGATCAGAAGCTTCTGTTGCCTCATTATTAGAAGAAGATGCAAGTGTTGAACTGAATACAAATCGAAGAGATTTCTTAAAACTTTTAGGATTTGGAATAACTGCAGCAACATTAGCTTCTTGCGAGACACCCATCAAAAAAGCCATTCCTTATCTTGTTGCTTCTGATGAAATTGTACCAGGTATTGCCAATTATTATGCTTCAACTTTTGTGAATGGTGGAGATTATTGCCCAATCTTAGTAAAAACGAGAGAAGGACGCCCCATCAAAATAGAAGGAAATGCCATGTCATCCATAACAATGGGTGGAACTTCTTCAAGAGCTCAAGCTGCAGTCTTATCTTTATATGATATCAATAGATTAAGAAATCCTTCAAGAGTAGTAGGAGATAAAATTGAAGAAATGAGTTGGCCTGATTTAGATGGAGAATTGAATGGAAATTTAAATCCTTCTTCTAGAATAAGAATTGTATCCTCAACTATAATGAGTCCATCATCTAAAAAAGCACTTGGTGAATTCATTGCACATTTTCCAAATTCAAAACACATTATGTACGATGCCATATCAAGTGCGGCATTGTTACAAGCAATGATGAATTGTTTTGGTGTACGTGCTATTCCTAATTACAAATTTGATCTTGCGGAAACAATTGTTAGTTTTAATGCAGACTTTTTAGGAACCTGGATTTCACCTATAGAATATGCAACACAATATTCCAAGAATAGAATAGTTAATGCAGACAAGCCAAAAATGTCAAGACATTTTCAAGTGGAATCTCAGATGTCTTTAACAGGTTCAAATGCTGATCACAGAATTTTAGTAAAACCATCAGAACAGGGTAGTGCCTTAATCGCATTATATAATTTAATTGCTGCTAAATCAGGTATTGCTTCACTGCCAGGTGGCGAAGTAAATGAGAAAGCAAAAATTTCTTTATCTAAAGCAGCTGATTCATTGATCGCAAGCAAAGGAAAATCATTGGTGGTATGTGGAACCAATAATTTAGAACAACAGACCCTTGCACTTGCGATAAATAATTTACTTGGCAATATTGGGAATACTGTAGATTTAAATTCTGTATCTTATCAAAGACAAGGGAACGAAGCTGAAATGATTTCCTTATTAGGTGATATGGAAGCTTCTAAAGTGGATGCTTTAATATTTTGGAATGCAAATCCTTGCTATGATTTAAACATTGCTGACAAATTCATTCAAGCAATGTCAAATGTTAAAATTAGAGTGAGCTTAAATACCTTATTCGATGAGACTACTTCAAATTGTACACATAGTGCACCAGATCATCATCTATTAGAATCATGGGGCGACGCAGAGCCAAAAAAAGGTATTTTTTCTTTTATTCAACCTACGATTAATCCAATTTTCAATACTAGACAGGCTGAGCACAGCATTTTATTATGGGCAAAATCTGCGCAATTAAATGTTGCAGCAGAACAACCTTATTATGAATATCTCAAATCAAACTGGAAGGGAACATTTAACAGCCCTGGTGGAGACTTTCAAGCATTTTGGGATAAATCATTACACAATGGAGTTGTTGAATATCCTAGCAGTACTCAAGCTTCAATAAACTTTAAAGGAGACCCTGCAAGTGCCGCTTCAAAAATTAAATCTTCTGAATCACAAGGAATTGAATTAGCTTTTACGGAAAGTATTGGAATTGGAGCTGGACAGTACGCTAATAATCCTTGGTTACAAGAAATACCTGATCCTGTTACAAGATGTGCTTGGGGAAATTATGTTGGAATTCCAATTAGTTTTGATGGGGATAGAAGATTTATTAGTTTCGAGAATATCAAAGAAGACGGAACCCTTGTTGAATTAAATACGGATCAGAAGAAATTAAATATAGGAGCAATAAAGCAATTCGGATTAATGTCTGGTACTTTATCTGTCGCCTTAGGATATGGAAGAACTAAAGGAGGAGTATGTGGAACAGGTGTAGGAACAAACTTTTTCCCCTATCTTAAATCTGACGCAAATGGTTATACTCAATATTATATTGATCAAGTTGATCTTAAAAACACAGGTCAAGGTATTGAGAAATCTTTTGCTTGTGTTCAACACCATCATACCTTAGGAGTAACTGCAATTGAAAAATCAACAGGCAAGAAATTCAATGCGGATGAAGCTGCATTAGTCGATGATGCATTCAAGTCATTTACCAAAGGTTATCAAGGATCATTAACTGATCGAACAGTATTGCGACACAGTAATTTATATGATCTTCACGAACATGTTGAAAAATTAGAAGAAGAAAGAAAAGAAGCGCAGAAATTAAATTCAAATACTCTATATCCAGGTTATGAATATCAATATAATTCTGGGCATCACTGGGGAATGCATATTGATATGAATGCTTGTATTGGATGCAGTGCTTGTGCAGTTGCTTGCATGGCTGAAAACAACGTTCCGGTTGTTGGGAAAAGAGAAGTTTCCAGACATCACGAAATGACCTGGTTGCGAATTGATAGATATTATTATGGAGATGTAGAAAATCCTAATGTAGTATATCAACCCATGATGTGTCAGCATTGCAATAATGCTCCTTGCGAGAATGTTTGTCCGGTTAACGCTACAAATCACTCTTCTGACGGATTAAATCAGATGGTTTACAACCGTTGTGTTGGTACAAGATATTGTGCGAACAACTGCCCTTATAAAGTTAGAAGATTTAATTGGTATGATTTTACTGAATCCGATTTATTTCCAGGAAATTCTAGAATGATTGCTGGTGAAAAAGACAAACCTTACTATGCAGAAAATTTAGTTAGAATGGTTTTGAATCCTGATGTTACGGTAAGATCCAGAGGGGTAATTGAAAAATGTTCTTTCTGCGTACAAAGAATTCAGGAAGGAAAATTGAATGCGAAAAAAGAAGGAAGAGTACTTAGACCAAATGAAGTTAAGTCAGCGTGTCAAACGGCATGTCCTACTGGAGCAATTACTTTTGGCGATATGAATAACAAAGAAAGTAATTTGTCAAAGAAATTAAATAATCCGTTGAATTATATAGTATTGGAAGAAATTGGTGTAAAATCAGTTGTGAATTATACTATGAAGGTGAATAACAAGGACGAATCATTAGAATCTTAAACTTAATTAAAAAAGGAATAAATGTCAGGAGGAGTTGTAGCCCCAGTTCGAAGACCCTTAATTGAAGGTCATAAGACGTATAAGCAGATCACAGAAGATCTTTGTTCTCCTACAGAGCGAGCTCCAACTAGAACCTGGGTAATTGCTTTTATTGTAGCAGTTTCCGTTTTAGCTTTTGGATTGTTTTGTATTTGTTGGACCATTTGGATGGGCATTGGATCTTGGGGATCTAATCGTACCATTGGCTGGGCATATGATATTACAAACTTTGTATGGTGGATCGGTATTGGACATGCTGGTACTCTTATATCGGCTATTCTAATGCTTTTCAGACAGCGCTGGCGTACAGGTGTGAATAGAGCTGCCGAGGCCATGACCATATTCGCAGTTATATGCGCTGCTCTCTTTCCGGTTATTCACGTTGGTAGAGTCTGGGTAGTATTCTTTTTTATGCCTTATCCTAATACAAGAGGCTCTTTATGGCCGAATTTTAATTCTCCGTTGCTTTGGGATGTATTTGCAATCTCTACATACTTTTCTGTGTCTTTATTGTTCTGGTATACTGGATTAGTTCCTGACTTTGCAAGTATTAGAAATAGAGCAACAGGATTAAGGAAAAAAATATATAACGCATTGTCCTTCGGATGGACTGGCTCGGCGAAACATTGGCAGAGATGGGAATCATTGGGATTGGTTCTTGCAGGACTTTCCACCCCCTTGGTGCTATCTGTTCATACGATTGTAAGTTTTGACTTTGCAACTTCAGTAATACCTGGATGGCATACTACCATTTTTCCACCCTACTTTGTTGCAGGAGCGATATTCTCCGGATTTGCAATGGTTCAGACTTTAATGGTCATTACAAGAAAGGTTTTAAATCTTGAAGAATACATTACCCTTGAACATATAGAATCCATGAATAAGGTAATTCTTGTCACTGGTACCATTGTTGGTGTAGCCTATTTAACAGAATTATTTATTGCTTGGTATTCAGGTTATGTATATGAGCAATTTGCATTCTTCAATCGCGCAATGGGTGTTTATTGGTGGGCTTATTTTGGTATGATGGCTTGTAATGTTATTTCGCCACAGATATTTTGGGTGAAGAAATTCAGAAGAAGCATTTTCGTTACATTCTTTATGAGTGTATTCGTCAACATCGGTATGTGGTTTGAAAGGTTTGTAATCATTGCGACAACTTTAGCAAGAGATTATTTGCCTTCTTCCTGGAGTTACTATAGACCCACATGGGTTGAGATAGGAATATTTACGGGTACGATCGGATTGTTTTTTACATTATACATGATATTCACTAGAGTAGCTCCCGTAGTAGCCATAGCAGAAGTAAAAAATATCCTTAA
>JBDSHL010000443.1:0-2737 GCA_039918515.1 Saprospiraceae bacterium
GAAAAACCACTGCCAATTCCTGCAGTAGATTGAACATACACTGAATGGCCTCTTTTGCATAATTCAAGGGCTCCAGCAGGAGTTAGTGCAACTCTATTTTCACTTGGTTTTATTTCCTTTGGAACGCCTATTATCATATGGAATACTTTAATGACGCGAAGGTAAGTATTGCAATATTAATGCCTTAAAAAAAGAATGCCCGTATACGTTATACGGGCAAATCTTCATTTAATAACCAAAACTCAAAACTCATTCAATTAAAATCAATAACCATGCCAAAACAGCCTTTTTAAACAAGAAATTAGGAAGTGAATAATTGAAATATTGAGCTTCAAATAAAGTAAATACTAAGTTAAAAGTGTATAATTCAATTATTTACATATATTATTATTACATTATGTAATATTGATAAAAATTAAAGGACTTATTAAGTTATTTTAAATGAAGATTATGTCTTTGAAGCTTGTTTTAGGCTCGACTTCCATAAAAAGCCTTTGACAGGCTTCCTTCCCTCTGACGCCTAGATCCTTTGAAAATTCATTGACATAAAGCGTAATATGTTGTTGAATTACCTCCTCCTCCATTTCTTGGGAATGGGATCTGATAAATGGCATGAGTAAATTGAAATTATTTTCAGCAAAATGTATTGAACTAAGGATTACTTCTTTAATGGCGGTTTTTAGCTCAGCTGGCAAAGTTTTTCTTATCATAATGAGGCCTAAAGGAATCGGTAAATTCGTTTGTTCTGACCAATACGATCCAAGGTCTTTAATAAGATGCAATCCTTTATTTTTATATGTAAATCTATTTTCATGAATGATCACTCCGGCATCAACTTGCTCCCTTAGAATGGCATCTTCAATTTCTGAAAAAAGCATATTGCAGGTATTTTTCAAATTAGGAAAGGCAAACTTAAATAAGAAATGTGCGCTTGTATGTTGTCCTGGGATGGCTATTTTTTTACCTATTAATTGATCTTTTGATAGTTGAGATCGAGCAATCAACAAAGGACCGCAATGATCTCCTAAAGCTCCTCCAGTACTTAGAATATCATAATGATCTAGGAGGTAAGGTGTCCAAGCAGCACTCACTTTAATAAGATCATATTTTAAAGATTTGCTGGAATTATTTAATTCTTGAATGTCGAGATAATCAACTTTTAATTCTGGAATCAAAAAGCTGGATTTTTCTTTTCCTAAAAGTCCTTTAATCCAAGCACCAAAAATGAAAGTATCATTTGGACAAGGTGAAATGGCTAAATTGATTTTATCTTTGAACTCATTCATGAAGGAAACATTTAAGATTATTTACGAAGATAATCATTTGTTGGTAGTCATCAAACCCGTTAATATACTTTCTCAAGGAGATAACACTGGAGATATCAATATGATTGACTTGGTAAATGATTATTTGAGAATTAAATACAATAAGCCTGGAAAGGCTTATGTGGGCCTGTTGCATAGATTAGATAGACCAGTAAGTGGACTAATGATTTTTGCCAAAACTTCAAAAGCCTTCGAAAGAGTTCAAAAGCAGATTAAATTCAGAACTATGGACAAATACTATTTGGCCGTCAGTGAATTTAAATCCAGTAAAGTAGAAGATACCTTGACTCACTTTCTAGTCAAAGATCCTGAGTTAAATAAGGTTAAAATCAGTTTAGCTGAAGTTCCTGGGTCAAAAGATTGTCAATTGCAGTACAAATTATTGGGTGAATTTGAGGGTAAGTTTCTCTACCTGATTAAGTTAATAACAGGTCGCTCTCATCAAATAAGAGCACAAATGTCATTTATCGGATGTCCTTTAATGGGGGATATCAAATATGGCCATTATGACCCCAAATTTTCTTCTGATTTGGCCTTATACGCTTATAAAGTGTCCATAGATCACCCAATCTTATAAGAAACCTTAGAATGGACCTCATTTCCCGAAATTAAAGGCTATTGGAAAGGTTTAAATGTATTTTTTCCAAGAAGCATGATGGATTCTCATTAATAAACATAATTTTGCGCCCGGTAAGAGTTCACGATCAGCTCCTTTTAATCCTCCAGGGTAGAAATACAGCAAAGGCGTGAAGTCGAGCGTTGCGATGGGCTCTTGCCACTTTTTATCTTCTTAAATACAAGTATGAAATTCTTTATTGATACCGCTAACTTAATTCAAATTGCTGAAGCCAAAGAATTTGGTATACTGGATGGTGTAACTACCAATCCTAGTCTAATGGCTAAGGAAGGAATTACTGGAAAGTCAAATATATATAAACACTATAAAAAGATCTGTGACCTAGTGTCAGGCGATGTTAGCGCAGAAGTCATTTCAACAGATTATGGAGGAATGATTAAAGAAGGCAAAGAACTTGCAATGATCGCAGAGAATATTATTGTAAAGGTCCCAATGATCAAAGATGGTATTAAAGCGTTAGCAGAATTTAGAAATCTCGAAATTAAGACTAATTGTACTTTAGTTTTTAGTGCAGGTCAGGCCATTCTTGCGGCTAAAGCAGGAGCTACCTATGTTTCTCCATTTATTGGAAGGATCGATGACACGGGATGGAATGGAATGGCGCTAATTAGTGAGATATTTGAGATTTATACCATTCAAGGGTTTGAAACAGAAATTCTTGCAGCTTCCATTCGAAATGGTTTGCATATTGTTGAAGCTGCCAAAGCAGGAGCAGATGTAGTTACTTGTCCTCTTGATGCCATAATGTCTCTTTTAAAACATCCACTTACGGATA
>JBDSHL010000444.1:0-2663 GCA_039918515.1 Saprospiraceae bacterium
TCCAGGAAACTATACAATTTCTATTCGAGATTCTCTTGGATGCAAAAAATATTACAGCTTTCAACTCAAGGAACCCAATGAGCTAAATCTTAAACTAGAAAAAGAAATAATTATAAAAATTGGTTTAAACAATACGCTAAATCCAATCATCAATTTTGTACCCCAAAGTATTGTCTGGAGTCCGACTAAAGGATTATCTTGTTCAGATTGTCTTAACCCTGTGTCTAATCCTACGGAGAATATCACTTATGATTTAACGCTTACTGATTCAAATGGATGCAGTGTTAGTTCAAGAATTAACGTCATCGTTGATTTTGATGCACATATATTTGTACCAAATGTGTTTAGTCCTAATCGTGATTTGTTGAATGATTTCTTTCAGATAGTTGCAGATCAGGGAATTGATTTTATAGAACTTATGGAAATTTTTGATCGTTGGGGAGAAAGGGTCTATTATAAGACTAAGTTTAATGCAAATGATAAATCTGAAGGGTGGGATGGAACTTTCAATGGCCAAAAATTAAATCCTGCTGTCTTTTCTTATCATATCGAAGCTAGAAAAAGGGATGGATCAACTTTAAGTTTATTTGGAGATTTAACTTTAGTAAGGTAAACTTATTAACTTCTGCTTATCTAGTAAGTTTAGCTGACAATCTAAAATTTACGTAAAGCTACTATCTTTTTTCCCATTCAAATTCTTCACTCATAGATAGTACTTTAACTTTTCTTTTGCTAAGAGAAAATTCATCACCATTGGCAAGAATATGAGTAATTAAATGGCACATAGAAAGTGGAGTTCCAACTTGTAACTCATCAATTTTATTATGGGTTAGATGTGTTGCATCAAATAATAATATCATTCCCGATCCAATGACACGACAATGATCTGATTCTTTGATAATAATACCCGTATCTTCTGACAACCCTATTCCGAGTAAATGCGGGAAATGTGCCAAGGCTTCCGCTAACCTTCCAAATCTTCCTCTTTGGATAAAATGAGAATCTATGATGGCATTAGGAACGAAGCACATGCCATGAGACATCTTCACATTTCCTTTTCTAAATGCCTCTGCACTTGATCCTCCAGCAATCATTTCAGAGCTCATACACATTGCTCCTGCACTCGTTCCTGCAACTACGAATTCCGTTTCTCTCAATTTTCGTAAAATAATTTCATGCATCAAAGTTCCCTTAATGTGCTTTACTATTTCACTTTGATCACCTCCCGAGAACATAAGACAATCAGTATCTTCGATGATCTTAAGATTGCGAGGATCATTGGCTTGCACGATACTGCGAATATCGAGTATAGTAATTCCCTGACATCCTAATGCATTAAAAGCTTTTCTATAAGTTTCTCCAACTGCTTTTGGAATTTTGGATGCAGTTGTAATCACTGTAACAGAGGAATTATTGCCTTTCGCTTCTTTTAAGACAGAATAGAGAATGCCACCTTCAACGAATTGCAAGGTATACATTTCACTGGATCCACTTCCCTTATCTTCATTACCACCAATGGGTATTATCGTACCTTTGAATTTATTCATAACAGGCTCAAATCAGCACAAAAGTACAAATAATACGCAATGATGACTTAATTTTGATAAGGATTAAGGTTTTAGTTTGAGAAAATAACAATTTGTTTCAATTTGAATTATATAATATTTTGTCAAGGCAAATATTTATGATAGCTGCTAAACGACTAAAAAATCAAATTCTAAATTTAAATCAATGACCTTTTTTTCAGTTTTTTTAATACTTTCAAAATGAGAAATATTTTTTTTATACTTGCATGGATAGGAATGAATAGCCTTCAGAGTCAGGATCAATTAATTGGTGAGTATCAGATTTTTATAGATGGAACACCAACAGGTTCTGTGTGCTCAATTAAGAAGCTATCGAGTGTTTATTCGTTAAATATTAATGATCAATCTATTCGTTTAAAAGTTAGCAATAACAATCTTGTTGCTGAGGATGTTAATAATGAAATCTTTATTCAGTCCAATGAAAAAAATGCAGTTTTGCTTTGGACTGGATACAAAATGAATTTAGTAAGAGTGAACAACACTAATGAAACAAAAAGAAATGAAATGCCCAATACTATTAATTCATCAGATCCTTTTGTTGGAAACTTTGAACTTAATTCAGATATTAAATCAGGGGGAAAATTGAACATTAGTACTCTGGATCATTCAACCTATAAACTAACTTCAAGTTCTGGTTATGATCTTGCCATATTGCAGAACAAAAAACTTATGGGTAAAACCAAGGGAATAGACTTTGAAGTTTATACTCAAGGATCTGAATTAATCATGGTGATCTCGGGCACGCATCTTAGACTTAAAAGACTCAAAAGTGAAGAATTAATTACTGATTCTAAAACCATTGATCAAAGACTTTTGGGCGCCTGGATTGGCACCACTTCTTACAACAGTTCAGGAGGGGTTGGAAATGCATCTTTAGCAACTCAGTATGTTTATAAGTTTAATTCTGATGGAACTTATGAATATCAACTATCAGATGCAGGAGGTGGCTCAAGTTGGAGTTCTAGTGGATCTGGACCAATTCAAAAGGGTAAATATCATGTAACCGAATTGAACGAAAGTGCTGGCTCAGTAATTATTAATGGCCATCAAATGCGATATGTTTTTATTGAAGAAGGC
>JBDSHL010000445.1:0-1690 GCA_039918515.1 Saprospiraceae bacterium
GTAAAGTCTAATTTAGAATCCGGATCATTATCCATACCATCTCCATCGAACATATTTTCACAGATATCAACACCTTCCGCAGCAAGGGCAATGTCATAGGAATCTGTAGCAGAACACATCGTGAACAGAAACCCTCCTCCAACAACATATTCTTTTATTTTTTTTGCAACTGCCAATTTCAATTGAGATACTTTTTTAAATCCTAATTCATTGGCAACTCTTTCTTGTCTTTGTTGATTTTCTTGATACCACTCTGCTCCGCGATAGCCGTTGTAAAATTTGCCATATTGACCAGTAAAGTCTTCATGATGCAAATGCAACCAATCATATTTCACCATCATACCACCCATAATTTCTTTATCGTAGATCTTCTCGAACGGAATCTCGGCGAAAACTAAAGCCATCGTAACCGCATCATCCCAAGGCTGAATTCGCTCTCCTTTTTCATTTAATTCAGGTGTATAAACGGCAATTTTTGGTGCTTTTTCCAATTTTATGACATCCTGATTTACCTCAGGATTGCCAATTTCTGCTTTTATTCTCTCAAATTCGGCATCTGTTATAACTTCAAAATTTACGCCTCGTGTCAGACATTCTTTTTCAATAAGCTTAACATTCGGAAGGGCAAAACTTCCTCCTCGATAATTTAATAACCAGAAAGCATCAACATTCTGAGCGATGACCCAATAAGTTATCCCATAAGCTTTAAGATGATTGGACTGTTTGGCGTCCATGGGTAGCAACAAATAAGAAGCCTGGAGCGTTACTGTGGCTGCCAAATGGATGGTTATGAGCAAAAACAAGAAACTTACTTTCCTAAAGTGAATTAGAAATAGAGCTGATAATTTGAACATGGATTACAATTTTGTAATTATATAAGTTAACAAGCTGAATACCACAAAATTACCAATAAATATAAATTTCTATAAGAATCTGTATTTTATGATATTTGCAACTCTTTTAACGAAAAATGGATCAGCTTAGTTTTCAATATCCAACATATTATCTAATTCTCTGCTTTGCTTTGGCAATCGGAGGAGGATTCCTTCTTTATTTTAAGAGTAAAAGTCTTCAGGATAGACCTGAATGGCAAAGATTTGTGCTGGCCGTCTTAAGAGCCACGACTTTGTTTCTCCTTGGCTTATTGCTTATGAATCCTATTCTAAAGAGATTCATAAATGACGTTAAAAAACCACAGCTGGCCATTGCCATTGATCAAAGTGCTTCAATGGTTCAAAAAGATTCAACCTGGATTAAAGAATTCAATACGTCATTAAGTAAATTTAAAGAAAACCTGTTTGATAAATATCAAATTGATCAATATCAATTTGGAGCTAAAGTTAGTAAGGAAAACCTAAGCTCTGGGCTCATTAAAAGAAGTAATATAGATGAAGCCTTAAATACCATTTCTGATCAATCTAATCCTCAGTTGCTTAAAGGAGTCATTCTGCTCTCAGATGGAATTTATAACAGTGGCAAAAATCCATATTACAATGGACTGTGTCAGACCACTCCTATTTATTCGTTATTTCATGGTGACAGCATTCAAGAGAAAGATTTAGTTATCCAAAGAGTATATCACAACGATATCATTTACTCAGGTGACAAATTTTCAACACAAATAGACTTACAAGGATGGTTTGCCAATAATGAATTATTAAAATTCAAACTGGAAAAATTAGTAAATAAT
>JBDSHL010000446.1:0-3285 GCA_039918515.1 Saprospiraceae bacterium
AGGGAACTCCTTTCCAGAAGAAAGTTAAATTTCTGGTCTTAACATAACCTTGGAATGCAAATCCAAATCCAAACCCAACATTACTATCCCAATTGGAAAGTATTTGAGTAAAACAATCTTGTTTGGAAATCAATTTGACCCACGCCATACAAGAGAAACCTGTTGCGTTTTTTAATTCAGGAATTCTTTCAATTGTTGCATAATCACTTGAATTAGATAAATCTAAACATTTACCTGCAAATGAATCAATACCACATTCATTCGCTGATATTTGAATCATCCCGTTTATTGTCTTGGATGATTCACCTAATCTATTTTGAATTTTTAAGGTAACATCATACAAGCCAATTTTCCCAAAAACAACTTTTGGGTTTCTAATATTTTTATTTGACACGTATTGTGCATTAGGAAAGCTCCAATTCCATGTACTGAAACTGTCTAAAGTTAAAACTGAATAATCATCAAAGTTAAAAGTATCTCTTGCGCAATTGCTGGTCAATTTGTCAACGGTGGGTTGTGCAAGCGGTTTAGAATTTTCAAATAGAGGAATTTCCCATATGCCCATATTACTTCCATTCAATAAAAGGCCATCTCTATAAAAAGGTTTTATAGATCTAGTAAAATGATTTACTCCAAGTCCGTTATTGTAAGTAATCCAATCTGACATATGATCATTTCTATAGAAAATCTTACCATCATCTGCAGCAATATACACACCTCCGTCTGTACCATATTGTAGACACATATCACTTACTACTGCATTTGCAATTACTGAACTTGTCAAATTGCTCCAAGTGCTACCTCCATCTTTACTGCGAAACACTCTATTGTTGGTTCCACCTGAACGAAGTGCAAGAAAGAGATCATTTTCATGTGTAGGACTAACTGCAATTTTATGAACCCTTCGTTGGCCTGTTGTTGTACCTTGAGGGTTAGGTACAATTTTAAAATTTATTCCGCCATCTATCGATTTATAAACTGTTCCATCATATGTTGTGTTATTGCGAATCGAAACATAAATAACTTTCGGATTTGATCTTGCTATTTCAATATTTTCTATATTATCATTAGGATCATTAGATGTGTACAATAGTTCATAACTAGCACCATTGTTTAAACTTTTATAAAGTTTATTTGAATTTCCAATGTACAATATATTATAACAAATCGGTGACCAAGACATTTGACTATGCTCCATTGGGTAATAAGATTCATTGGGCCACAATGAACTAGGTATCCCCGACCACTTCCAATTCTTTGAAATCAGTTCTGGCATCTGATAGGCTCCAATATCTGAGAAAAATACCTGTCTATTTTTAATTGGATTTATATATCCGGTTGCAGATTCTGCACCACCCATTCTAATAAATTTATTCTGATAGTTTTCATGCCAGATGGTATTTCCATTATGATATCTTCCGCCTACAACAACTTTCTCATTCCAACCTGCATCAAAACCCCAAAAATCAGATCCATATAGTCCTTTATTTCGAGCTTCTGCATTTTTAGTTTCGGTAAAAAAGTCTGTAGAATAGCTTAAACCACCATCTGTTGCAATCCATGAATCGCTTCCTATACTAAGACATGATTGAATATCTGGATGGAGCGGAAAATCACCACCATACCCACCAATAACTTTAAAAGTCAATCCTCCATCAGATGACTTAAAGGTACTACCTGTCCCAGTAACAATTTGATTCGCATCAGTTTGCGAAGCCATGATTGAAAGATCATAATAACCTTGCCAATTTTCCATTGGGAAGCTAGTAGAATTGTATCCTGTATAGGAACCCTTAGATTGCACATTCCATGATTCGCCTTCATTATTACTTCTTAAAAGATAAGGTCCTTCTGTATTCGTTAAAGCAATAACATAAACACGTTTTACATCAGCAGCAGTTACTGCAATTCTCGCACCACCATCTTCTAAGGAATGCCAACCCGTTAATTTGGAAAGAAATGTTTGCCCTGAATTCGTAGATTTCCAAATCTGATATTGCTTTTTGCTTGCATTATATTTTAAACAATAAATTGTATTAAAGATTGTGGGATGAAATTTAATATCACAAGTTGGTTCACTAAAAAGCAAAGTCCAGCTTAGCCCATTATCAATAGAACGCAATAATCCTTTAGTACTTCCTGCTAGAATTATTGAAGGATTGGTCGGATGAATTTGTATTTCATAAAATCCAATTCCTGAATTTGTATAAACATTCGTCCATGTGTTTCCACCATCAGTTGTTCTTCTAATAGCACCATCTGTTCCGATATAAATCGTATCTGTAGATCTTGGATGAATAGCAATAGCTTCTGTACTTAGAAAATAAGGTAATCCGATTTGCTTCCAAGTTAAGCCTTTATCATTCGATTTAAAAATTCCTCCTGTCTCTGATGCAGCCACCAGAAAATTTGGATTTGATCTGCACACATCAATCTTATAAACATTGGTTTGCCAAGGGCATGCTTGCTGATTATTTTCTAAAAAAAATGTTTCCATTTGAAAAGGCTTCCATTCATTCGCAGGAGATCTTGGGCTTAATGAAAGTTGATCAACTTTCTCTTTTAGTTGAAAATCAGGATTTACAATATTGCCATTTTCATCCAACAACATTCTGTTATTCATGATCAACCTCTTGTAGTATCTTGTATAATTGTTTTTCTCAAATGGATGATTACTATAATAAGCTTTATATTCCTTTTCCAACGAAACTAAATTAATTGGATTTTTATAAAGAAAATGTGCCCACAAAGGCATATTATTCGTTTGAATTGGAATATTGAGAGGAAGTTGATTTTGTGATTCTAATCGAAAACTAAGATTGAAAATGAACAAACTAAAAAATACAAATTTATTACATTTAGAAATATTCATTGAAGAGATATTTTTGAGTTCGTTGGATAAAATATTAAATACGTCACAAATATAATTCTCAAATAATAAACTTCTACTTTTATTTTTCTTACCTTTCGCACTTTAATACTATGCTAAACTCCAAACTAGTTTTATTAAATTCTAATCAGAAGAATATTCTTATACTGGCCTTACCCATTATTGCAGGTCAGCTTTCACAAATGATCGTAAGTATTACTGATGCGATTATGGTAGGCCGACTGGGATATGTACCTTTAGCAGCAGCCTCTTTAATGATTAGCATTTACAGCGTGCCTTCTTTTGCATGTCTGGGTTTCAGTTATTTAATTTCAAGTCTTGTAGCAGAAAAAAGAGGTCAAAATAAAATTGAAGAATGTGCATCGATATTGTATAATGCCGCAACAGTAACCATT
>JBDSHL010000447.1:0-4205 GCA_039918515.1 Saprospiraceae bacterium
TTCAATTGTATTTAAAATAAATTCAGTGCCTTTAAATCCTTTATGATTAGGCGTATGAATAATTCTTACTTCGTCATGAATTCCATCTCTAGAGTGCTCACTTTCTTTAGGTCTCCAATTGTCTAACTCAATCATAAATGGCACATATGGGAGAACATCCCATCTCCCTAAACCATCTAAGTGAAAGCTGCCAACAATGCAATCCGCATACTTAGACCAAAATCTGATATTACTTCTTACCAATGATTCTTGTAATGCCAATTCAGGATAAGAAAGTAATAATGCATGCTTTAGTTCATTATCTGCAATTCGCGAGTATTGATAAAAGTCGCGACCATAAGGTATTACTATAACCTTGATTCCAGAGAGATAATAAAGAAAATATTCTACCCGTAATAAAATTGTACGGTACATTACACCACCAGAAAAAGGGATATGGACAATATCAAATTTCCATAAAATAGTTGGCAATACAAGATAAGGTCTTAAGATGATTAGTACTTCTTCCAATAATGCTGATTTGCTTTCTGGAATAAAATCATAGAAAATAATATCAAAATCACTTTTCCTATTTATAGCATAAACTGTTTCTACAAATGAACGAGAAAAATAATCGGCTTTTTCAAGTGAGCGACTCCAATATTTATTACTAATTAAGGGTACTGGACCCCAAACCAACTTTGGTTTTTTGAGCTTGTTCCTTTGAAATTTACTTAGTATTGCTAGAGCTAAATACACAGGTATTCCAATAATACATAATGGCCATTGAATAAAATTCTTAAGACATTTTTTTAACAGATTCATTAGGCAAGTTCAGTTTCTAAATTTGATTTAACAGAATGAATGCATATATACATTTATTTCTCAGATTGAAATTTACAATTTATAATTTCTTGAATACATATATTTTATAATTTTAGTTTCTTTCCTCTAACCGTAATCCCATAATAATCGACCATTTCATGATTTATCTTAAGTCCTGCTTTCCTAAACCAGGACCTTATTTCTTCAACAGAATGTCTAGAACAGTCCTGAGGATGATACCAGTCATAATTAATTGCCGCATTATCTTCAAAAGTCAAATCCTTATTCCAAAAACATTTCATAAAGAAATGATATATAAATCGTTGAATATCGTATTCACCCTCTTGAATATCTAGAATACTTATTGAAGGAGTCTTTATTTTAATGTTTAAACTACTTAAAGATTTACCAAGATCAGTAATCTTCCGACACACTTCCATCGCTTCCTCATAAGGAAGATTGATTATAGCATTTCTTACAAAATCATCTGTATATTCTCTTATTGGTGCCTTGATTTTATAAACATAGATAGCAATTTCACCATCCTCACTTAATAAGTTTAATAGATTCTCAAATGCTTTATGAGGGTCCTTTGTATGATGCAGTACTTCCTGAGAATAAATAAAATCGAACTTACCTAGGTCGGTCAAATTGTCTAATAGATCCTTGGAATAAATTTTTACATTTGCTAATTGCTTTAAGTTCTCTCGAGCTATTTCTGAAGAAACTAGATCTATTCCTACTACTTCTGAATGTATATTGGCATAACGATGGAGCAATGCAGTAACCCTCCCATTTCCACAACCAGCATCTAAAATCCTTTTTTTACTTTTTAAATAATCTTTTAATTCATTGCCATCCTTAAAACCGTTACGGTTTAGTATCCAATTAAAAATATCCGATCCTTCTCGCAAAGTTTCATCAAAGGCTAAGTTTGGATTATTAGTCCACTTATCGCTGAAACTTCTCGCTGTATTAGTATTGGTATACATTTTATCTGTCATATTTTTAATTGAATAATTTCATCCACTTCTAAGTAGTAGAAGAGAATGACAATTTCAATGCGCTATTAATTGAATGGAAATTTTGCGTATTATAGTAATTGGAAAGCATTTCCGTGTTTGCAACAAATGATTTTGGAAGATTATTACTGTTTCTTATTGTGGTTTGATGTTCAATTATTTTACCTAATTGATTAACTAGTGTCTCTAAGTTGATTTCTTCTTTTCCTGCAAGATTGAATACTGAATACCCATTTTCTGATACTTTTTCAATTTCTTGTAAAATGATTTCAACACAGTCTTCAACATATAATGGATTAAATCTCATCCCACCATCTGAATCAATTGTAATTGGATTAGAATTAATGAGATTATAATACATATTTGAAATTAATTTATTCTTTTGACCATTTCCAAATAAATAAAAAATCCTATACACTTTAATATCAACTTGTTTGCTGAAAGATCTAAGTAGTATTTCAGCACACAATTTAGATGCACCATATAAATTATTAGGAACACAACTACTGTTTTCCCTTAGTTTATACGGCGAAGATTCATAAACACTACCAGTAGAGGTAAAGATAAATTTTTTGACTTTATTGAGAAATGACCAATTAATTAATTGAAAGGTTGAACTGACATTTATACTAAAAATATCATCCGCAGAATCAATATCGGATGCATACTCATTGGATTGTGCTGTATGGATTACAATTTCTATATCCGTAGGTATACTTTGAACAAATGAAAAATTCTTAAGATCTACTAAGATCTGCATAAGATTAGGATGAGTATTTTCAATGATATTTCTTGTTAATATTACTACGGGATACCCTTTTGACAATAAAGAATTTAAAACATACGATCCTAAAAATCCACTTGCACCTGTTAATAATATCTTCAATTAGATTCCAATTTTATTTTAAATAATTTTTCATAGGATTTCAAACTTTTTCCCCATTCAAAAATATCTTACACCACCATTCAAAATTTAGAAAACTCCAAATCAACAATCGATGATTAATTTTGTGATTGATGTGTTCATCAATTATTGTTTTAACATATTCTGGGTTAATAAATTCCGACATCAATGTCTTCTTATTCAATAATAACTCCTTCACATATTCTGCATTCGCTCCACGGTACCAGCTTTCATCTGGTGCAGAGAAACCCTGCTTCTTTCTTTGAATAACTTGTTCAGGTAAAATGTCTGCCATGGCTTTTCTCAATACGTTTTTACCATCATCATATTGTTTGTAAAGATTTCTTTTATTACCCTGTATATTTTCATCTATTTTTTTCATCAATTCTAGATTGCCTAATTTATGCTTAACGGGAATCTTCTGTGCAAAGTTAACCAAATCATTATCAAGAAATGGAAATCTTTCTTCAAGACCATTCGCCATGGCTAACTTATCACCCACAATTAATAAAGCCGCTAAAAAAGTCTTAATTTCAAAATACAAGGAATTGCTTATATGATCTTCAGGTGTATTGTATTTTAATTTTTTATTAAAAGTAAAAACTCGTTCAAATAATGCCCGTGGAGCATCTATTTCAATGTTTGAATAAACATTAGGTTGAAATAATTTCACTTTATCATTCTCCTTAACTAGCCTTTGCCAGAATTCATAATAATTATCATAAAATGTTCTTGCATCCAAAGACTGAAAGACACGATAATATCTCCATGGATATCCACCAAATAATTCATCTCCTCCAGTACCTTGTAAACAAACTTTGACAAACTTTGAAGCCAAGCGACTGATATAATAATTTGGATAACTCATCCCCACGCGAAGATCTTCTAAATGATTAACTACTCTTGGCAATGACCAACGTATATCCCCTGAATGAATAACTTGTTCATAGTGTTCTGTACCTAGAAAACTTGCAATAGATTCGGCATCCCGCCGCTCATCATAATTTGATTCAACTCCTGTAACATGACTCATGTCAAATCCACAGGTAAAACTCGCTAGACGATTTACTTTCTGACTAGCAATAGCTGCAATACTTCCTGAATCCATTCCACCTGAAAGATAAGTGCCAACCGGCACATCTGAAATCATTTGCCTTGTAACTGCTTGCTTGAATAATCTTTCAGTTTCAAGTACGGCTTCATTCATATCCATATTTTCGGAGGGAGCTGAAAAATCATAGTCCCACCATGAAGAATGCTTTAAAATTGGATTTTGTCTATTTAGAAAAACGGTGTTCGCTGGAGGTAACATAAATACTCCCTTAAATAAAGTGTGATAGGCAAAAACATTTTGAAATGTAAAATATTCATTTAATGCATTTCTCTCTAGTTCTATCTTGTATTCTGGATGTTGAATGATAGCCTTTATTTCAGAAGCAAATACTAAACCTGTTCCATTCATCCAATAATACAAT
>JBDSHL010000448.1:0-14472 GCA_039918515.1 Saprospiraceae bacterium
AAGAAAAGAAATAGGAAGAGTGTGCTGCAAGATCAATAAAGATTGTATGCTTTCTGATCTCAAGATTGAAAAATCAGCATGTGATGCAAATAAATTGTTCTATGTTACTTTAAATTTTGCATACAAAAATGTATCTGAATGCTTTACAGTAACAGGCAATGGAGTGAATTATGGAACCTTTAAATATGCAGGACTTGCAATAAAAATTGGGCCATTAAAAGGTAATTGTGAAACGAATTATGAATTTGTAGTTCGCGATTGTCACAATGAAAAATGTTCAACACATATAACTTTAGGAAAAGTATGTTGTGAAACGCAAGGAGCTGATTGTAAAATTGATGATTTGGTAGTCAATGCATTAGAATGTACAGGCCCAGGGCAGTACGCTATTAAGCTTGATTTCAAAGTTATTGGAACAAAAGGTGTTGGGTTCGATGTATACAACGGAGGCAAACTCATTGGATTCTATCCTTACAGTTCTTTACCAATTATTATAAAAGATTTCAAAGCTTCTGGCAATGAAATTGATTATATTAAAGTGTGCGACCATGAGAATGAGAAATGTTGTGCTGAAGCAAAAATTAAAGCCATTAAATGCTTGGTAAATAATCCAGGAGGTTTTGATTTAAAAAAGGTTGAAATTCGCAATGCTTCAGATCAGATTATAATTCATAGTGATCAAATCATTCCAAATACTTTTACTTATCAGATCACTGACATTACAGGTAGAATAATTTTCTGCACTGAATTAAGCAAGGATAATCATCAGATTGTACTTAGCACAAATGATTTGCAATATGGCATATACATCATTAATATTCAAAACGTATATGACATTAGAAATTTGAAGATTAGAAGATAATTGATTAAAACAATTAAAAAAGGCTCGCATCAATAAAGTTGCGGGCCTTTTTTTTTAGAATCCACCTCGATTCTACATTGAAAGCAACCCACCTCGATCCTCCCTTGAAAGCAACCCACCTCGATCCTCCCTTGAAAGGGAGGAGGTCTCAGTTGGGACACAGGAAAACCTATGCCAAACGACTCAACCTTCTTTTTATAAAAAATATAAATATATTTCCTCAAGCTTATCAATAAATCATTAAATTTGCCTTATTATTCATTAAAAAATAAAAAAATGAAAAGAAATTTACTCATTGTCTTAGGCTTGTTTTCAATTGCTTTAATTAAAGCCCAGAATACCTTTTCTGATGATATAGAAGCTTATGCTGTGGACTCCTATATAGGAAAATCCTCTCCTAACTGGACCGTATGGTCTGGGACTGCAGGAGAAGGGACACAGGAAGATGCAACCGTTACGAATGAAGTTGCTCATTCTGGTAAAAATTCAATAAGATTAGAAGCTGGGTCTGCATCTACTGGACCTGTAGATCTTGTTTTGCCATTTGGAGGTGAGAAAAACGTAGGCAAGTTCACCTATACCATGTGGATGTATGTTACAGCGGATAATTCTGCTTATTTTAATTTTCAGGCGAAAACTGTAATTGGAACTACTTGGGCATTAGATAATTACTTAACTTCAGAAGGAAAGTTTATTTGCAATCTTGGAACTGCCAATAATGGAGAACTTTGCAATGTAAGTTTTGAATTTGAAAAATGGATTAAATACACGTTAGTAGCAGATCTTACAAAAAATGTATGGGAAGTCTTTTTAAATGATATTTCAGTAGCGAGATTTTCTAATCCTAATAATAGTATTGCGTCAATTGACATATTTCCGTTGTTTGGTGGGGATATTGCAAAAGGAAGTTCAAGCCTTTATTATATTGATGATGTAAACTATGAATTTGTTCCATTTGTTCCTAAAAATAGAGATGCAGGAATTGTCAACTTAGTCTTGAAGAATAAATTTCTTGCAGGTTTATCAGCTGGAGGATCTATTCAAGTAAGAAATTTAGGAACAACTCCTATAACTTCACTGGATTTAACCTGCACTGTAGATAATGGAACTCCTGTAACAAGCAATGTTAGCAATTTAAATGTTGCCTCGTTAGGCTTTGCCAATGTTGCAATTCCACCGATAACTTATAGAAAAGGAACTTCAGATGTGACTTGCACTATTAATAAAGTCAATGGAGGTCCCGATGATGATCTAACAAACAACGACAAATCTTTAACTGTATTAGGCATAGAACCCGCTCCTCATAAAGTGATGTTGACAGAGGAGGCTACAGGTACCTGGTGTCAATGGTGTCCGAGAGGTGCTGTCTATCTAGATTCTATGAGAAAGACTTATCCCAATTACTTCATTGGCATTGCGGTTCATAATAATGATCCTATGACTGTTGCTGCTTATGATGCATGGATTGGCACTTTCCCAGGGTTTACGGGATATCCAAGCATAATTAATGATAGAAATCAGCTTACTGATCCACTTACTGTTGAGACGGACTTCTATGACCATATTATTGTACCTACACCAGTAATTCTAACCAACGGAGCAAAATATGATTCTATTACCAGAGAATTACAGATTTCTGTGAAAGGTGACTTTATTGAGAATATCTCAGGTGATTACCGATTCAACATGGTAGTTATTGAAAATAAGGTTAATTTTCCTGGAACGGGATATAAACAAGTTAACACTTATGCTGGTGGAGGAAAAGGTGTTATGGGAGGTTTTGAAAAGCTTCCTAATCCGGTACCAGCTGCCAAAATGTTCTATAATCATGTAGCTAGAGCTATTCTTGATGGTGCCGATGGCTTACAAGGATACCTTCCTTCTACAATTAAACAAGGTTCTAGTTATGATATCGCTTATACTATTACATTAGCCGATTCTTTCAAAACTAAAAATATTGAATTGGTTGGTATATTATACGGCCCATCCGGAGAGATCGTCAATGCAACAGAAACAACTCTTAATGAAGCCATAGCCAATGGATTATCTTCTAATGTTTCAAATCCTAAGCAAATTGTTAACTCTTCGAATTTAAGCCCGAATCCAAGTAATGATGTAAGTTTTTTACAACTAGAATTAAGTCAGAATGCTGATGTTAGTATTCAAATTCTGGATCTTACGGGTCGTGAGATAGCCAGACGAGACTATGGAAGTTTAAATGGTCAAGTTGAACTTCCGATTAATACATTAGCTTTTGACAATGGAAGTTATGTGATTAAATTAAAGGTTAACAACAAAATAAGCACTAGTAAATTAGTAGTAACGCACTAGTCTTGTTCTTATAAATTATTCAAAAGGAAGTATCATTCATTGGTACTTCCTTTTTTTTTATGATCTTTGGGCTTAATTGAGAATAAAATGACTGAGTTTAAGCTTTCAGAAAGGGTAAAACACTTGAATGAATCAGCTACACTCAGGATGGCTCAAAAAGCAAGAGAACTTGCCTCCAAATCCATTGATGTTATCAATTTAAGCCTTGGAGAACCTGATTTTGATACTCCTCAACTTATAAAAGAGAAGGCCAAGGAGGCACTCGATCAAGGAATTACGAAATATACACCAGTTGCAGGATCCCTTGCCTTGCGTGAAGCCATAAGTCAAAAATTCAAGAGAGATAATGATCTTCAATATTCTGTAGATGAAATCATTGTCTCTAATGGTGCCAAACAGAGTTTTGCGAATTTGTGCAATGCCATGCTAACTACTGAGCTAGATGAAGTTGTCTTGTTTACACCCTATTGGGTATCTTACTACGAAATTATAAGACTTGCAGGCGGGAAAGTAGTTGTTGCCAATTCAACAGTCGAAAACAACTACAAGCCAAGCCTTAAAGAAATTAAGAGGTGCTTGAATTCAAATACCCGAATGTTGGTTTTTTCAAGTCCATGCAATCCAACAGGTACCGTTTTTACAAAAGAAGATTGTATTGCCTTATCGAAGTTGCTAGGTGAATTTCCCAATGTCTTGGTTGCAGCTGATGAAATTTATGAATACATTATTTTTGATCATCAGCATTTCAGCATTGGTTCGATTCCTGAAATGCGCAATCGCACAGCAACCATAAATGGTTTCTCCAAAGGTTTCTCCATGACTGGTTGGAGGCTTGGTTATATGGGTGCACCAAAAGAAATTACTCAAGCTTGTATTAAAATTCAAGGGCAATTTACGTCAGGTGCTGCATCTTTTACGCAAGCCGCTGGTGCATACGCTTTGAATTCAGATCTTGCGAGTACTCATGCTATGTGTGCAGCATTTAAGAAAAGAAGAGATGTCTTAATCAGAGAAATAAAATCTATTAAGCAATGGACAGTCAATATCCCTGATGGTGCTTTTTATTTATTGCCTAATGTCAGTCAATCCTTTGGTAAAAAACACACCTCTGGAATAATTACTAATGCTGAAGACTTGGCCATATATTTATTAAATGAATCGCATGTAGCCATGGTTTCAGGCGATGCTTTTGGTGCTCCTGAATGTCTGCGAATCTCTTATTCTCTTTCAGAAGAAAAAATTATTGAAGCTGTAAAAAGAATTAAATTAGCTTTAGAAAAGTTATCCTAAAAAATTTAAGCTCGACCAAATAAATTTGGTCATACATTCTGTCAATCGACCAAATAAATTTGGTCGTACATTCTGTCAATTGACCAAATAAATTTGGTCGTACATTCTGTCAATCGACCAAATAAATTTGGTCATACATTCTGTCAATCGACCAAATAATCCCGATAGCAATCGGGATGGTCGTACATTTAATCTACAATTTTATACTTATTGTTTTTAATCTCAACAATTTTTAAATAAGAATTTTCGTAATAATCAATTTTAGAATTTTTATCTGATTTGGATTTTTGAATTGCTTTCAAATCAAAATTTGTTTCCAAAAGTCCAGGCACACTCATGTTGTCCCTCAATTGAAAATCTGGTCCATTCATTCTCAAAGACTTAATCGCATATTTTACAATATCATAACCTTCTAATGCATCCTGTGACGGAAATTCTCTAAATTTATCTAGGTATCTCTTTTTAAAAGATTTAATAGTTGAATTGTCTTGATCAAAATAATTGCCAATACTAAATCGAATATTATAATCATTTAGAAAATCTATTATATCACTTTTCATTTCGAGCCATTTATACATTCCGTAAATAACCACCTCTTTATTACCCTTCTCTGACATTACTCTTCTAAGAAAATGATATATAAAATTTTCATCTTTAACGCTGCTGTAAGGTACAATAAAAATTGTTGGTCCCGTATTCATGAAAAGTGAAGTAAAAATTGGATCAATACCGGTCGATAAATCTGTTTCTTTAATTATTTTTTCCTTAATGGAATCTTTATAAATTAAATTATCGTTGAAATATCTAACTTTGGATTCTTCGGCTGATTTTGAAACAAGTACTATATTTTCAATAGGATAATGTGAACGGGCGTGTTCATTAATAGTCGCATAATGCAAACTTAATCCAGCCTTAGCTTGAATATAATAAGGGTTATTATCAGCTATACTTGAACTGCTCACCCAAGGGCTTATGATAGATGTCTCATGTGATTTAGCCCAATCAGCTGTATATTTTAAAGCTTCTACTTTAAGCGGTCCAATAATTAAATGCGGGGGATGAATTTCATATTTACTCAATGTATTGGTCACTTCAGAAAGTGATTCGTTATCGTATATATCGAACATAATTTTCTTGCCACCTTCTCTATTCAATTCATCTAAAGCCATTGTCATTCCAGCATAATATTGTATAAATCTTAAACTGGATGAAGTAATTTTGGAAGCACTAGTATCATTTAAATCGCATTTCATCGGAATTAATCCAATAACTCTATAAAAGGAATCTTCCTTAACAAACTTTCCAGAAGGAACTGGATGATCATTATCCTTCTTATTGGATGCTTTAGGCAATTTAGTTTTTATTTCGTCTTTATTCCAAACAACGGTATCTATTTTAGTTGGGAGGTTGGTATTCTTTTGCTTTGGTCTGTCTGCTTTTGGGGCAGAATGAGCCATTGGTTTTTTACTTGCGCAAGATTGAAGACAAAAACAAAGAACTAGAATAAGTGCTAAGTTTCTATTCCCATTCAATAGTTGCTGGTGGTTTGCTGCTGATATCATATACAACTCGATTTACGCCTTTAACTTTATTAATAATTTCATTAGAAATTTGAGCAAGAACATCGTATGGAATTTTACTCCATTCAGCCGTCATTCCATCTGTTGAACTTACAGCTCTTAAGGCTACTACATTCTCATAAGTTCTTTCATCTCCCATAACACCAACAGATTTGATAGGTAATAAAATCGCACCTGCCTGCCATATTGTATCATACAAATTATTCGTTTTTAGGCAATTCATAAATATTTCATCTGCGGCTTGAAGGATATCAATTTTATCCTTTGTAATATCCCCAATTATTCTAATGGCTAATCCAGGTCCTGGAAATGGGTGACGTCCAAGAATTACATCAGGTAAATTTAAACTTTTTCCTACTCTTCGAACTTCATCTTTAAACAAAGAACGAAGAGGCTCTATAATTTTCAAATTTAACTTCTCTGGCAATCCGCCAACATTATGATGAGATTTAATGGTAGAAGAAGGACCGTGAACTGAGGAAGATTCAATAACATCTGGATAAATAGTACCTTGAGCAAGCCACTTGATGTTTGGAATTTTTATGGCTTCTTTTTCAAAAATATCAATAAAAGATTTGCCAATTATTTTTCTTTTCGATTCAGGGTCAGATATTCCTTTAAGATTGGTGTAAAAATATTCCTTTGCATCAACACCATTTATATTTAGACCTAAGCCCTTATAGTTGTGTAATACCTGATCATACTCATTTTTTCTTAGCAGCCCATTATCAATAAAAAAACAATGCAATTTATTTCCTATTGCCTTATGCAATAGAAATGCAGCAACTGATGAGTCCACTCCACCAGAAAGTGCAAGTAAAACTTCATCACTTCCAATTTTTTCTTTGATTGAATCTACTGTTTCATTAATAAATGAACCTGGAGTCCAATCTGGGATTATACCACATATGTTGAGTAAGAAATTTTTCAATATCAATGTTCCATCAATACTATGTACAACTTCAGGATGAAATTGCAAAAAATATGCTGGGGTTGAAGAAGTTGAACTTTTGAATGCGGCGAAAGGAATAGTTTTAGTTGAAGCGAGCTTTTCAAACTGAACTGGTAACTTTATGATACTATCGCTATGTGACATCCAAATTTGGGACAATTCATTTAATCCATTCCAGATAGGATCTTTTTGAAGGTCAGTTAATTCTGCATATCCGAATTCTCTCTGCCCTGATGCCTTTACTTCTCCTCCATAATAATGAGCGGTTAATTGTGCTCCATAACATATTCCCAAAACTGGAAAATGGTTTATTATTGAATTTAAATCTACTGATGGATGATTCGAATCTCTTACTGAAGCTGGGCTTCCAGATAAAATGATTGCAGCAATCTTATTCTTATCAAGCGAATCAAATTTATTGAAAGGATGGATTTCACAATAGATATTCAACTCTCTTACTCTCCGAGCAATGAGTTGAGTAAACTGTGATCCGAAATCTAAAATAACTATTCGAGAATGCATGAATTAAAAGTCTAGTAACACTTATTCTTCTATCAAACCTCTTCCTTCTTTGACAATTTTATTTTCTTCAATAAGATTTTTTAATACCTTATCCAGGATTCCATTTATAAATTCCTGAGATTTGTCTGTGCTATACATTTTGGCAAGTTCAACATATTCATTTAGGGTAACCTTTGGAGGAATCGTTTTGATATTTATCATTTCTGTAATGGCCATTTTTATAAGTATAAGGTCAAGTATGGCTACTCTTTCAGAATCCCAATTTTCCAGTACAGGTTTTATCAGTCCTTCAAGATACTCATTTTCGTCATTGGTCTTGATTAATAAAGTTTCACCAAAATCAATTACTGTTTCGGGATCAGGAATATGTTCACTTATAAAATCTCCTGCAAATGGTAAAATTTTTAGAGTTTTTTTGATTGATCCAATGACTAAGGATTTATCATCTGCCCAACAAAAAAAACGGTCATCCATAATTTCATTGAACAGTTCGTTTCTTCTACAAACGCGGTACAATTCAAGTAATAATTCGACAATGTCTTCATTTGAATTCTCATCCTGAAGAATATATTTTAAATAAAGCTCTTCTTTGGTGAATTCTTTATAAATCTTGCGAAAGATATCAATGTCAATATCCTCTTCTATTTTGTCAGATTTATACCTTTTGAGAAGCGTAACATTACTGGATAAGGATTTAACTAAAGGATTTGTATAAAGCTTATTCGTAAATTTCAGGTCATCTTCTGTCTTCAAATGCTTCTTTTGACGCAATGCCAAATCTTCTGTTGAAAACGAACAAACCTTACTTATGCTGTAGAGGTTCAAGAGATATAATCGAAAAGTATCCTCAATAGACTTGTGATAGGCAATTTTTATGTCCCTAAAAGTCAATTCTTTATCTTGAATCAAACTATATAATTGCTGCATCACTTTGATGCGAACATTTCTTCTACTAAGCATTAATACCCTTTAGTATGGTTTTGAGGTGCAAAGAAACAATCATTCTACATTACAATCTAACAAATATTGATTTATTTTTTAATGTATTAGGGGAGCCTTCCAATCAAGAAAATCTCTTCTCATTTCGTCCAATGTTGGTATATGGTTATGATGCCACTTCGAAATAATCTTCCCATTTCTCCAAAGTAGAATCCCTGGATTTGACCTCATTATAGTCTTTAATAGCACATCATCCGCAGTATAGATCGGATTAGTTACGTTTATTTGGGAAAATAAGGCTTTTAAGGCATCTTCACTTACCCCTCCAACCACAAAAAAGGCCTTAATACTATCCTGATAAATTGAATCAAGAAAAGGTAGAATCTTCGAAGTTAGTAAGTTTTTATATTTTTCATCCCAAGTATAAGAATTCTTTTTTTCCTTTTTCTCCTTAATTTCAGCAATAGATTTCATTGTAGTAAACTCCTTTCCATCGGTCGCTTTGACAGTATCCAACTTCCAGATAGTATCTTGAATGGCAGTAGTAAATGTCTGGGATGTATAATAGAGTTTAGGAATATTGATCATAATTCTAGATCGTGGTTCTGCCAAGACCTCTTCGGTTACATCATTACCTTCTAAATCGTATAAAGCAAAATCAGAAATTTTTGTGTTTGGAATGGAAGGCTTACTTTTTATCTGCTCAACCACTTCCCAATCGGCTTTGTAAGCTTTGATATTACTCATATAATCATTATCAGAAACAATTTTCGTCTCAGAAGATGATTTATTCTTAAGTCTCCAGAATTCTATCTTCACATCGCCCATAGCTTTTGCCTCAGCTTCTTTCAGACTTCTAATATCCGCTCCCTTTTTAAATGGCCTGAAGTCAAACATAGGCTCATTCCATTTGTAATTAGCCAAACAAAATAGAAATAAAGCCACAGTCGCAAATGATGTGATTCCTAATCTCAAAGAGGATGTAAATAAACTATGAAATTTCTTCCAGGAAAACATGAAAATAATGGCAGGTATCATTAATAATAGATCTTTTTTAAAGGAAGTCTCTGGTGTAAGTTTTAAAAAATCACCAAAACAGCCACAATTCGTAACTCTCATATTGGATTCAGCAAAAGCAGCCCATTTACCAAATTCAAAGAAATTAGCTTCTTTAGGAACATATCCTGTTAAGAAAGTAAAACCAGTTAATACCGTAAAAAATATCATGATAAGAAAAAACAAAATGCTTGCCCATTTAGGTTTATATCCTATAATGAGCATTACCCCAATAACAATTTCTAAAATAATCGTGAAAACGGAAAATTCAATAGCATACTTAGCCATAAATGGAAATATATCAGCCATGAATTTAAGGAATGATGATTTGGCAGTATTTTCAAATTCTTCAAAGTACTCTACCATCTTAAAAGCTGTTCCCATTGGGTCTACTGCTTTGACCCATCCTGAAAAGATAAATAAACTACCGCAAAAATTCTGCAAGAAACTTATCCAAACAGATTGAACAGTATTGCTCCATTTAAGCATTATAAAAGTAAGAATTGATGCTACGATTGCAATATATAAACAAAGCGTAAGAATTGTCATTTCAATAAATGGTTTATGATAAAAAATTGGTGCAAAAGTTCAAAATTTCCAAGAAATACAAGCAAAGCTAGAACTTTCTATGCAACAAAGCTAAATTCAATTATTCAATGACAGGTTAAAATAAATTAAACTTTATTCAAATATTTGTTAATACATTAGCGCTTGTGATTATAAGTTTGGTTATTTGTATCATTTGCAATTCCATATTAGGTGTATTCTTCAAGTTTTTTGAAAAACACCAAATGAATATTTCCCAAATAATCCTTATAAATTATTTGTTTTGTGCTGTATGTGGAATCATCATAGAAAGGCAAGAATTGCTTGAACAAAATCACTTTATTGGCCTTTTGGCTTTCACTACGAAACTCTATTGCATAAAGCGAGTTAAATGGCTGATATTTGGATTTATCTTTGCATTTATGGCAATTCTTCTATAAAGCATTTCATGAAGCATAGTTATTTAACAGTTGATGGTATGAACGAAGTTCTTTTTATTGAAAAGGCTAGTAAATTCTATGGCTTTTGCAAAAAAATAAAAACTGCGAATGAAGCCAAATTATTTGTCCAGGAACTTTTAACAAAACATCCCAAATCAAGACATTGTTGTTATGCATATAAACTGGGAATAGAGAACCAAGATTTTCGAATAGAAGATGATGGTGAACCCAGTGGCACTGCAGGAAAACTTATATATGGACAAATAGAAAGTTTTGGATTAACCAATGTAATCGTAGCCGTGATTAGATATTTTGGAGGAGTTAAACTAGGAACTTCAGGATTGATCAAAGCTTACAAAACAACGGCTAAAAACTGTTTGGAAAATGCTAAAATTCAAGAAATTCAAGTGAAGGCCAAATACCAAATTTCAACCGATGATGAGCATATGTATAAAATTATAAAAATTGCTAAGCACCTCAATCTAGATTATGAAGATCTCATTATTGATCTTCAATCAAGCATTAATATTCTAGTACCTTTATCCATTGAAAATATTTTACGCAAAGAACTAAAAAAACATTTGGACAATATAGATTCTTGGGATGAAAGCATGGAATTTCAACTTAAAACTTGTAAAGTACAGAAATTAGAAATTTTATTATGATACATGTAGGATTAACAGGAGGAATGGGTGGTGGTAAAAGTACTGTAAGCAAGCTTTTTGAATTATTAGAAGTTCCAATTTACAACTCTGATATTCAAGCCAGAATAATAATGGAAAACAATGCTGATGTTAAATCCAGAATAATTTCATTGCTTGGAGAAGAAAGTTATATTGTTTCTAAATTAAATAGAAAATTTATAGCCTCTAGAATTTTTGATAGTGAAAGTTTGCGCAAAGCCATTAATTCGATTGTTCATCCCGAAGTACTTATTGATTATGAAGCATGGTCATCTAAATTTTCAGTTCCATACGTTATTAAAGAGTCCGCTTTAATACTAGACACCATTAGATTTCAAAAAGTGGATCAAATTGTAATGGTATTCTCTCCCCTATTATTAAGGATGAAGCGAATACAGGAACGAGATAACATAACCAAACATGAAGCAAGTCAAAGAATTGCTCAACAAAGACCAGACAAAGAGATTCTTGAAGTAGCTGATTATGTAATTGTAAATGACGAACACCATCCCTTAATTCCTCAAGTATTAAATGTACATCAAGAATTTCTTAACTTTGCAATTGAAAAAGAATAGTAAGATGATAAGTATATCGAAACTGAGTCAAAAGGAATATATCCAATTAGAAGAAGATTATGGTGCGCATAACTATCACCCAATACCAGTTGTTCTGGAAAGAGGTTCTGGTATTTATTTATACGATACAGATGGGAAATGTTATTTTGACTTTTTATCTGCTTATTCGGCAGTTAATCAAGGACATAGTCACCCAAGAATCATTCATGCTTTAATACAACAAGCTCAAAAACTGACACTTTGCTCTCGGGCTTTTCACAATAGCATGTTAGGACAATATGAACAATTCATGAATGAGTACTTTGGTTATGACAAATTACTTCCCATGAATACGGGGGTTGAGGCTGTTGAAACGGCAATCAAATTATGTCGAAAGTGGTCCTATGAAGTAAAAGGTGTTGAAGAGCATTGTGCCGAAATTATTGTTGTGGAAGGTAATTTTCATGGAAGAACCATTGCTGCCGTTTCTATTTCTACCGACCCAAGTAGTTATAGCGGATATGGGCCATTTTTAGGTGGCATAATCAAAGTTCCTTACAACGATATTGAAGCTTTCCGTAGAGCAGCGGAAAGACCCAATGTCGGTGGTTTTCTATTGGAACCAATTCAAGGAGAAGCAGGAGTAATCATACCCGAAGATGATTACTTAAAAGAGGCATTTAGCATTTGCAAAGAGAAAAATATATTGTTTATAGCGGATGAAGTTCAGACGGGTATTGCGCGCACAGGTAAACTCCTAGCTTGCGATCATGTGAACATTCGACCAGATATCTTAATTTTAGGCAAAGCTCTATCTGGAGGAGTTCTTCCAGTATCAGCTGTTTTAGCAGACAATGAGATTATGTTATGCGTTAAACCAGGTGAACATGGATCAACGTTCGGTGGGAATCCTTTGGCTTGTGCAGTCACCATGGAGGCGCTTAAAATTGTGAAAGACGAACAATTAGAAATGAATGCTATGATCATGGGCAACTACCTAAAGGATATGCTAAATAACTTAAAATCTAAATTTTCAATGATAAAAGAAATTAGAGGTAGAGGTCTTTTGATTGCCATCGAATTGAATAATAATTCTGAAGAAGCTTGGAATTTATGCTTAAAATTAGCTGAAAATGGACTTTTGGCTAAACCTACTCATGGAAATATTATAAGACTAGCTCCTCCGCTCATCATAAATAAAGAACAATTGGAAACGGCAGTAGGAATCATAGAAAAATCTCTTAGACATATTTAAGTTAAATTATTCTTTAACCCAGATTGCGTACTAACCTGAATGAAATACCCTTTGATTGGGAGTTTCTTGATTTTTGGATTTCGTTTTGTGTACTACAGATTTTAGTTTTAAGATTTTATACAATAGTATTAAAAAATACTCCTATTTGCCTTAAAGATCAGCTAGGCAATGGACTTTTCATCCTGCAATCATCTTCGTTTTTAAAGTTTTATACGGATCTCATTGAAAATAATATGATAGATTATAAAATTTGTAATATGTTTGGCAATAAAATCATATCTTCTAGAGTCAATCAAACTAACGGTGATGTTATTATCCCAATAGAAGGTAATTATCCTCCTGGTGTTTATTTAGTATATTTTGAGAAATATCAAAAATCATTTAAATTTATAATTCAATAGCATGAGAAACATAATTAATATTCTATTAATTCTTTTCCCAGTTATAATATATTCACAAACAAAGGGGGAGAATTTTAGTCAAAGAAAAAATCCATATCCATTAAAAACACCTGATTATTTGTGTTTTAAAAATAAATTTGATACTGTAAAATTATATAACGACTATACTAGTATTGGTTATGCATCAGCATTGAAGAATTCTAGAAAAGTTAAATTGTACCCCATGGCATATTCTCAGATTAGGGAAAATGAAGTTTACAATGTTTTAAGTTTATATATTTTGTTCGGAGATGGTGAAACAATGGGGCTTTTAGAATTTATTAGACCAAAATTTAAGAAAGGTATTTTTGAACTACAAAATATTAACTTTATGGAAAATGGATATTACCGGATTCAAATTCAACATGGCTGCAGTCCAAAAGAATTATATCGAATAACTGTGAAAGAATTTTCTAAATCATTTTTGAAAATTATTAGTTACAATGAAGAAACAGGAGAATTAAAAGCAAGATTTAGAGTTCATTATAAAATGGATGATGCGGAAAAGATCACTTATCCAGATTCTCCAACAAAAGTGTTATTTGAGGATGGCGTTATTCATACTTATGTAGAAAAAATCTATGAATAATAGGAATCTTAGAATGGGCTAATATATAATCTGAAGAAGGAAATTTACATTTGATGACAATGTATTTACAAGATAGCTGCCAAAAGTTTTCAAATGAAATTTCTCAATTGAAATTCAAAATGCATCTTCGCTTTTGGCATTTCGGTAGGCAGCTACCTCGTAAATACAAACCGTTATGGGAGATATCAAAAAATACTTTAAATTTGCAAAATGAACAGAAAGATAGAATTAACCGCAGTAATTAAAAAAGAGGATAATATGTTTATTTCACTTTGTCCTGAATTAGATATTGCCAGTCAAGGTGATACTCCAGATGAGGCCAAATCTAACCTTATTGAAGCCCTTGAATTATTTTATGAGACAGCGTCTGAGACCGAAATTTCAAGAAGAATGCATAATGAATTGCAAATTTCAAGAGTTACAGTTAATGTTT
>JBDSHL010000449.1:0-6180 GCA_039918515.1 Saprospiraceae bacterium
AGATATCAATTTATGAGAAATGGGTATTTTTGCTTAGATAAAGAATCGCAATCTTCCAATTTGATTTTTAACCGAACCATAACACTTAAGGACTCATCTTCCAAGGAAAAATAATAAAAATTGTAAATTAAATTTTCTTCTAAAATGAGAAAGATCGAAACATTACTGAATGCTTATGGTGAAAGCCATCAGAATAGTACGAACAAATTAATTCATTGGTTCTGTGTTCCGCTAATATTATTTTGTCTGATTGGTTTTGTAAAAATGATACCCTCTCCATTTTTTTCAGATAGTTTTCTTATGAGTACGGAATACATTGTTTTTTTTCTTTCTGTTATCTATTATTTGAATCTATCGGGGTCACTAACAATCGGTTTTATAATTGTATTTTTTTCGATGAGCTATTTAAATACTAAACTAGAACAGGTCTGCGATTCCTTAGGATGGTCCTATATTATGGTAATAATAATAATATTTGTTATAGCTTGGATTGGGCAATTTATTGGGCATAAAATTGAAGGCAAGAAGCCCTCTTTTATGCAAGATATCCAATTTTTGTTGATTGGCCCTGCATGGTTGCTACATTTTATTTATAGAAAGTTGAATATAGCTTACTAGTTTTGTAATAAACCTAAATTTATCATTTAAGCGCTATCCATTAATATCATCAATTTACTTAGCAACGATAAACCTATGTCTTTGCTTATTTCCATTCGATTCTAATTCAATTAGGTACACACCATTCGATAAATTCAATAGTTCTAAAGGCCCATTTGAATTATAGTTCCGTTTATTCAACACTAATTTACCTTGAAGATTAAAAATATTGATGATTAAGGACTCATTGGATTTTGTATTAAAGTAAAGTTGATCTTGTGCTGGATTAGGATAGATTTGAATATCCTCAGAAATTATATTATTACTTTCTGTTGTACATTTTATTTCAAAAGGACCAAAACTTAGAACACAAGCATCAGTATCGTTCTTCATTCCACTTGAAGCATAAAAGAAATACTTTCCAGCAGCAAGTCCTTTCCCTGTTGAATTAATTATGGTGTCTCCCTTTTCATTTAACCAAAAAGAACTCACAACATTGCCTTTAAGATAAAGCTTTATTTCTCCATCATTAATCTTACATTCTGAGGCATCTTTAACCTTGAACGAATCTAAAATAAAATTCGCCTGCGTAGTATCGAATTTCAAAAGGGTATCGACAACACATCCAAATGAATCTTTTAAGAAAAGGTGATCATTTTTAAATTCATGCGTTAATTTTTTAAGCACAAAGGATGTATCGTATCTTTTAAATTTTGCATTGCCAAAGTACAAATCATAGAATTCATTGGTTTTGTTTGACATTGTGATTTGCAATAAGTTTATTTTACCAGAACAAGTATCATAAACAGTCGTGTCAACTTTTAATTTAAGTGGAAATATTACATTTACTATATATGAATAATCAGTACTATTATTATTTTCGTCTATAGCGCGATATTTCATCTTGGTTGTTCCAATTGGAAAAGTATCGCCAGGCATTATCCCTTCTAATGTTTGTATTTCCTTAATTCCACAATTATCCGTTGCCATTGGCGCAGTAGCGACCAAATTGCATCGGTAGGAAGTAGTATCTTTCCAATGATTGAACACTGGCCTAATCGTATCTTTAACTATTAAAGTTATAGAATTAGATTTGGTACAATTATTCTTATCTGTAATGGTTACTGTATAAGTTCCAGTTCTTTTGTTTTTAATACTAAAGCCAGTTTCACTACTTGACCACTTATAAAAATATGGAGCTATTCCTCCTTCTATCTCAACATTAAATGAACCAGTACTATCTTTTTTGCATACTGGATATTGTATTGACTTAAATTCAATTGTAATAGCATCTGGTTGTGTGACTGAAATTACATGTGAGACAGTGCAATTGTTTGCATCCGTAATAGTTACTGTATAATCTCCAGCTATTAAATTGGTTATATTCTTAACATTCGAACCAGTATTCCATTTGTATTGATGTCCTCCAGTTCCACCACTGCTATTAACCGTAATATTTCCATCTTTGTCTCCATTACAACTTAGAGTTCTTTTACCAGTAGTAACCATATTAATCGCAGGAGGCTCAGTTAATAATTTAGATAAAACTACAGTAGCACTGATATTATCTGTAATAGTAACAGAATACATCTTAGCAGATAAGCCAGTAGCTGTTGCAGTTGTCTGGCCATCACTCCATTGATAAGTGTAGGGAGGAACACCATTGAAAGCTGATACCGATATGCTCCCATCAAAGCCATTGTTACATTTAAGATTTAAAAAAGAGGATATTACTCCAGAAAGTGGTGGAGGTCCTGGCATAGTGCCCGATACCTGATCCGTCTTAATTAGATCGCCACTTGAACTTCCATTTCCATTAGAAAGTACTGAAGCTGCATACATTTTAATCGTTTGACCGCTAGCTGTTGCAGGTGATTTCCAATTTACGTTATAAGAAACAGTTCCCGGACCTGCAAAGGATAATGCCGGGTTGTGTTCAAAGTAAAATCTAGAACCTCCTGATTGTATCGTTGAACTTGGACCCGGTGAAGACAGTGTACCTACATCATTATTACTTTGATCCAAGGTAACTAATTGAAAACCACCTTTCGAGGCAGTGGTTAAGTTTTCAACTGTAACCGTAATAGTATAGGTTGTATTCACGTCAACCATAGTTGGAAGACCAGAAATGGTTACTGTGCCGTCAAGACCACCAGAGCTTCCTGTATGACAATTAGAACATATTCCATCTCCAGGTGCTCCTGTATTACCATTTGGAGGATTATTCACATTAGAGAGCAGTATAAAACTCGATAAGGCAATAATTATTGGGTAGAGCTTTTTATTCATTTTAATAAATCTAAATATGGTCAAAAATAGATACAAAATTCAAAAATAAAACGTCAAATAAGGCTAATTGTGAGTATGCTATCAAGATAAATTAAATATGGCAAGAAATAAAACAACTGTATTTAGACTTTTTTAAAAAAAGACTCAATAAATTCTGCTCTATTAAACACTTGTAATTGATCAATCCTTTCACCAAGACCAAGGTATTTTATAGGTATTTTGAATTGGTCAGAAATACCAAAGACAACTCCTCCTTTGGCAGTCCCATCTAACTTGGTTAAAATTAATCCTGTAACCTTAGCAACTTCGGCAAATTGCTTACACTGTTCTATTGCATTTTGTCCAGTTGTAGCATCAAGAACTTGTAGAACTTCATGCGGAGCACCTGGAAGTGATTTTTCGATAGAGCGCTCTATTTTGCTGAGTTCATTCATCAAATTTATCTTGGTATGCAACCGACCTGCTGTATCAATAATCGCGACATCAAAGTTGTTTTTAATTGCCAATTGAGTGGCTTCATAAGCTACTGCAGAAGGATCAGTGCCCATTCCTTTGGAAAAGAATTCACACCCTACACGCTCCGACCAAATTTTTAATTGATCTTCGGCAGCTGCCCGAAATGTGTCGCCTGCAGCAATGAGAACTTTTTTCCCTTGTTGAGAATATTGATAAGCGAGTTTTCCAATAGAAGTTGTTTTTCCAACTCCATTGACACCTACAACAAGTATTATATAAGGCTTATGTGATCCTAATTCAAAATCTTGAAGATCGTATGAATTGTTTTCCGAAAGTAGTAGGCTAATTTCATCTTTCAGTAATTCAGAAAGCTCTTCAGAATTCAAATATTTATCTTTAGCCACTCTAGCGGAGAGGCGATCAATTATCTTAACAGTGGTGGGTAATCCTACATCAGAACTAATTAAGATTTGTTCCAACTCATCGAGAATTTCAACATCTATTTTTGATTTACCTGATAAGGCTTTTCCAATCTTCTCAAAAAAACCTAATTTAGTTTTCTCAAGCCCTTTATCCAGAGTTTCTTTATGTTCGGGTTTTAATAATTTGTCAAAAAAACTCATTTGTATTAATTAAAAAAAAATGAGAAGCTTTATTGGTAAACTTCTCATTTTTTATTTTTGATCTTAAAATGTCTTATTTGCTTTGTTCGAAAAAGTCTTTCACTTTGTCTTTATGAATGATTAATTCTTTAAAGGTATATTTACCGGATAAGGGATCTTTAATAGATTTAATGACTTTTACAAAATCCCTACCTGTACCAACGTTAGCACCACGTTGTGCAACTTTCGCGTTTTTAGATACTTTAGCCATATTTATTTAATTTCTTTGTGAAGCGTATATTTTTTCATGATTGGATTGAATTTCTTCAATTCTAATCGATCTGGAGTGTTTTTTCTGTTCTTCTCTGTAACATATCTAGATACTCCAGGCAAACCCGAAGCCTTATGTTCAGTACACTCAAGTATAATTTGCGATCTACTATCTTTACTTTTCTTTGCCATGATCTATTCATTTAATCTTAAAAACCAGCTTTTTTATCAAGCTTTTTCATATAATCAAAAAGCCCAAGTTTATTAATTGTTCTTAGCGCTTTTGTGGTAATCTTTAATTCTACCCATTCACCTGTCTCAGGAATAAAAAAGGTCTTCTTCTGAAGGTTTGGATTAAATCTCCTTCTAGTCTTGCGGTTAGAGTGGGAAACCTTATTGCCATACATTGGCCTTGTTCCAGTTAAATCACAAACTTTTGACATATCTATACTTCTTTAATAATCGTTTTAATTCAAATAGTGACTCCGTAAGGATTCAAACCTTAAACCTCCTGATCCGTAGTCAGGTGCTCTATTCAATTGAGCTACGGAGCCATTTAATTCAAGGGCGCAAATATAAAGAACTTCTTAAGAATTAAAAGGCAAAAAATCAATTTTTGTCACAAAAATAGCCTAATAGCTTGAAAATCAGCTTAAAATAGAACTATTTCACTTAAAAAATAACACTAATTACAGCTTTAAAATGGTCTTTGAAAGGCGTACATCGGTAGTCCTGGCCGTTAAGTAATAAATTCCAGGTGGAAAAGTATGAACACTAATAGTATGAAGTACTGAATTTCCAAGCGAATAATTGAAAGTTTTATAATAAACCGATTGACCTGCTAGGTTATAAATTTCGATCTGATAATCTTGAAATTTCTTAAGTTTTAGTTCATAAATTATTTGATCAGAAATGATATTTGATTTGACATTTAACACATCATTGGTACCCAAGATTTCGCAATAAGCCAACAGTCTGTTGAATGAACCTTCAATATTGAATCTCTTTCCTGAACTGGTAATATCTCTTAAAGACAAATTGTCGTTACCACCTTTGAGAATAAATTCTTTCATTAGTAATGCCGATTCTGAAGGGTTAGATTTACTTAATAAATTAAATTTTTTGCAATATTGATTAAGATAGGCAATACCTCCTCCAACTTGAGGAGCAGATAAAGAACAGCCACTTTTATTTACAATAGAACCATCGGATTCAATAACAGGAACGATTTCTCCACTCGCTCCGATATCTACATTTGTTTTACTATATCCTGCACTTGCTTTGGTATCACTTCGATCGGTATTCGTAACAGAAATAAGATAAGGACTTGGGCAAAGAGAAGGTACATCGCCATGGGTATCAATATTTGCATCATCATTAATAGTTGCACAGACATTAAGAATTCCTTGGTTGCCTAACAAATCATACATATTACATACAGCGGGGTGATTCTCCGGCATATCTTCATCATAACCTAATGAAATACTTGAGGCTACAATAAAAGCTCCTTTCTGACCACCTGAACTCAAATAATCACTTTTCATCTGTATGAAATAGGAATAACATTTAACCATTGAAGCATCATCATTGGCAGAACACAATACTATTTTTATCTGTTGATTAGCACCAGTAAGTTGTAGATTGTTATTACCACGAGCACCAACAAGATGTATAACATTCGTTCCATGATTTTCATCCAGAAGGTGATCATCTCCAATTCCTATTCTTGCATTAAATCCTAAATAGTCGTCTACATAACCATTGCTGTCATCGTCAATTTCATTGTCAGAAATTTCATTATAATTTCTAAATACATTTTCATCTATATCTGAAAGCGTATAATTAAAACCGAAATCAATTACACCAATAGCAATCGTATCGCCAAGTTCATTTATTCCCCCTTTATTATAACACCACACTTCTTCAAATCCCATGTAAGCGAAATTCCATTGATCCTTATAGTTTG
>JBDSHL010000450.1:0-2444 GCA_039918515.1 Saprospiraceae bacterium
AGGGGTAAGGAGTTGGAGAATAAAAGCTATCACAATAATACCTCGAATTTTCTTTGAAATATTGCCTTATTTCAATTTTTTTCCTTTCAATTATTCAGTATTATAAGTACTTGAATTGTCTTCTTCAATAGGTTGTCTTTTACAAATTATACTATGCTATATGTTTAATAAACATATTTCAATTTATTGTTTAAATTCTAAGTTTCGAAATACGCAACATTAATGTGTAAGAATAAGTGATAAACGCCAAAATAAAAATTTGTCAATTCAAAATTTTTAAATTGAGGATTAGTTAATTTTCCTTTTTCCTTTCATTCACTTTTTTTATACAAAAACTCATTTTATACCAATGTGAAATTATAGTTAGTCGATCCTCAAAAACCATAATAACCCTTATGAACTAAGGAAAAAAATGCAATAAAGAGATGAAAATATTGCAAGAAAATGTGTAATTTTATGCAAAAGCTTGCAAAATATGCTTACTAAAAAAGTACAAAATTACGTAGGAAGTTTGTTCAGTACATTTGAAGAACAATTAGTACAAACTCATCCATTATATATTCTATCACATAGAATCAACTGGAAAATATTTGATGAGAGTTTTAAGATTCATTATTCAGAACGAATGGGGGCACCATCTAAACCAATCCGAAGGATGGTTGGATTGTTGATATTAAAGCATTTAAGAAACTTGAGTGATGAATCTATTGTTGAGCAATGGCAAGAGAATGTTTACTATCAATACTTTTGTGGTGAGACGATGATTGCTCAAGGAATCCCGTGTGTTCCTACGGAATTAGTAGAATTCAGGAAGCGTATAGGAGAATCTGGAATGGAGTTAATCTTAAGCGAAAGCATAAGAGTAAATGGAAAAGATGGGGAAGAAAAAGAATCCATAACCGATACTACAGTTCAGGAAAAGAATATCACTTATCCCACAGACTCTAAGTTTCATGCAAAGATCATAGCCAAATGTCAAAGAATAGCACTAGATGAAAATATTGAGGTAAGGCAGAGTTATAGAATGACCATAAAGAAACTAAACATAGAACGTAGGCATCGAACTAATCCAAAAAATTATAAAAAAGCAATAAAAGCGGATCGCAAGATTAAGACAATCGCAGGAAGACTATTAAGAGAACTTAATAGAAGACTTGAACCGAACAATAAGTACGTTTCAACGCTACAATTATTTGAGAAAGTACTACAACAAAAGAGACATGATTCAAATAAAATTTACAGTTTACATGAACCAAATGTACAGTGTATAAGTAAGGGTAAGCAACACAAGAAATTTGAATTTGGGAATAAAGTTTCGATTATGAGTACCAAGTCAACTGGCGTAATAATAGGAGCCATGAGTTTTGAAAAAAATGATTATGACGCCCACACCCTAGACAAAGCCATAGAACAACAACAAAAATTATCAGGAATAATATTAGAAAATACATTTGTAGATCACGGATATCGAGGAATAAAAGAAGTAAGAGGGACAAAAATCAATAGCCCTAGAATTAAATCAACAGATTCTCAGAAGGAGAAACAAAGATTAAGAAAAGGATTCCGCAGAAGAGCTGCAATAGAACCCATAATTGCACATTTGAAAAGTGATTACAGGATGTACAGAAATTACTATAAAGGCATTGTAGGAGATCAAATAAATGTGCTTTTAGCTGCAGCAGCATGGAACTTCAAAAGAATGATCAATAAGTGGAAGAATAATCCACTCTTTGATCTTTTTTCAAATATACAAGACGATCTATTAACCTTAATCAAACAATTTTTCTTCCCAAAGGTGGAAACTTTATTTGCTATATAAATTATAAAAATCACTTTTTGAGGATCGACTAGTTAGTCCACTACTTTTCGGTATAATACCGATAGAATTTACAATTTTAAATTATTTATTGGACTATTTTATAATTCTCGTCGGTATTATTTATTTAGTTTTTTCGTCGAATATTTAGTTGAGCAAAAACTAAATTTGGATGGATACCAATAGAATATTTTTTTTCTTGGAGGTCGGGATCTTTATTTCGATCAGGCGTTTGTTTTAGGAGTTGAAGCACAGAATCATTTCTAATTAAAAGGGTGATCATCAATTGATTTTATCGGTTTAAAACGAGCATTCCATACTGCATCATGCTCTATTTTTCCAATTAAGTAACTGTAAATCATACTGTTACAATAATTATACTTATAAATATCGGATAATTAATAAAAAATATACATCCGATATTAAGAAATTGTTCTAACTTTGCGACATGGAATGGAAAAAAGTAATTTATGAAGAAGAAGCAATATCTAAGGTTCTTTCGAGAATTGAAGAAAAGAAAGCTATATTAGATGCTAAGCGCCCAATTCCTGCAATATTTATTCATAGAATTAAAGAAAGCATGAGTATTGAATGGACCCATCATTCTACGGGTATAGAAGGGAATACA
>JBDSHL010000451.1:0-2725 GCA_039918515.1 Saprospiraceae bacterium
GCTTTGAGCGATTGTCAATGGTTCTTCAAAAAAAGAAATCATCTTACGACACAGATATTTTTAGTCCGTTAATAAATTATATTTCATCTTTCTCAAGAATTGAATACAAAGGTTCGTATGATCCTAAAGCCAAGTCGGATATGGCGATGCGTGTACTTGCTGATCACATTCGCGCAATTACTTTTACAATAGCCGATGGAACACTTCCGTCAAATACAGGATCAGGTTATGTCATACGAAGGATTTTAAGAAGAGCAGTTCGTTATTATTATTCATTTCTGCAGATCAAAGAACCATTCTTATATCGCTTGGTTCCAATTTTGGTGCAGACCATGGGAGATTTTTTTCCTGAGTTGATTTCGCAAAATGAGTTTGTTGTAAAAGTAATTAAAGAAGAAGAACTTTCATTTCTAAGAACTCTTGAAGAAGGTCTTAAGAAATTAGAAAGTTTAGTAGTAGAAAATAATATAATTTCAGGAAATATTTCATTTGAACTTTATGATACCTATGGATTTCCCTTAGATTTAACTATGTTGATTGCTTCTGAAAAAAATTGGACAGTTGATGAAGAGAAATTTAAAGAGCTGCTCAACGAACAAAAAACAAGATCTCGTGCAGATGCAAAAAAAAGTTATTCAGATTGGAATTTTGTTCGAGAAGGTTCAACCCATTTTGTAGGTTACGATGTAGAAGAAGTTGAGAAAACTAAGTTGCTTCGTTGGAGACAAATTGAATCAAAGGGTGAAATAAAATATCAATTGGTACTTGAGACTACTCCTTTTTATCCGGAAGGTGGAGGACAAGTAGGAGATAGAGGATTGCTTTACTTTAATGGATTGCCTATAGAAGTCATTGATACCGTTAAGGAAAATGATTTAATTCTACATATAGTTGAAGTTTTGCCCATTGATTTAAATGTAGATGTTAGAGCAGTAATAAATGGATTCCGAAGATCACTTATTGAAAAAAATCATAGTTCAACACATTTGCTACACAGTGCTTTGAGAAGAGTGCTAGGGAATCATGTTCAGCAGAAAGGTTCCTTGGTTAACAATGATTATTTGAGATTTGATTTTTCGCATTTTCAAAAACTTAGTTCAGATGAATTGCGAAATATCGAGAAAATGGTAAATGAAAAAATAAGAGAGAATATTCAACTTCAGGAGTATCGCAACCTACCAATAGAGGAAGCCAAGAATTCTGGAGCAATGATGTTGTTCGGAGAAAAATACAGTGATCATGTGCGAATGATTTGTTTTGATTCAAATTATTCTAAAGAACTTTGTGGTGGCTGTCATGTAAGTCAAACAGGATCTATTGGATACTTTAAAATTATTTCAGAATCTGCAGTAGGTGCTGGTGTGCGAAGAATTGAAGCCGTAAGTGCTGGAAAAGCTGAAGAATATCTGGAACAACATCTCGGCGAATTACATCAACTTAAACAAATTCTTAATAGTCCAATGGATAGTATAGGACAATTAAAATCTATCCTAGATGAAAACAAAATTTTACAAAAAGAAATACAAGAACTGAAGGAGGAGAAGGCCATGAACTTAAAGTCTGATTTGATAAAAGAAGTTGAAATACTAAATAATGTAAGTATCCTTTGCAAAATTCTCCCAATAGAAGATGGAAAGACAATGAAGAACTTGATTTATTCGATAGGTAAAGAGCTAAAAAGTTCAATAATTATATTTGGATATATTGAAAAATTTAAGCCAAACTTAATGGTTTATGTAAGTGAAGAATTAGTTTCAACGAAGAACATCAATGCTTCGCACCTAATTAGACTGATATCCAAGCATATTGATGGAGGTGGAGGAGGTCAAGCATTTTTTGCAACGGCTGGAGGAAAAAAAGTCGAAGGATTAAATGATGCTTTGAGTGCCGCAAAATCTTACATTAACCAAAACTTAAATTCTTAGAATGAAAATTGCATTAATACTTTCTATATTTGGAATATTTATTCTGTTTAATCTTTATATCAGAGTTAAAACAATGAACTATTATCGTTCTCTAGTTAAGAAAAGATTGCAATTTGGCTTTAAGGATATGTTTGATAAAGAAAGATGGGAGCTGGTTATAAAAAAGTATCCGGAAGAACAAGAAATATTAAATAAGTTTCGAGTGCACATTTTAAATACTGGAGCGTTATTCATAAGTTCAATAGCCCTAGTTTTATTTCTAATCTTTATGTATCGATTCATATAATGGCACAAGCACTTAAGTTAGGATTAATTGGACTTGGGCATCTTGGAAAGATTCATCTGAAGTGTCTCTTGCAAATTCCCGAAATTAAGGTCATTGCATGTTATGAATCCAATGAGTCTTTGGCGAAAGAACTTGAGAAAGAATATAAGGTCAAATTCTGTAGTTCTATTTCAGAATTATTTAGACTTGTAGATGCGGTAGATATTGTTACCCCAACAAGTACTCATTTTGAAATTGCAAAAGAAGCAATACAACAAGGTAAGCATTGTTTTATTGAAAAACCAGTTACACAAAATCTTGAAGAAGCATATGATTTGGAAATGCTGCAAAAAGAATATAAAGTTAAAATTCAAATTGGCCATGTGGAACGTTATAATCCTTGTTTTGTATCTGTTTTCCCATTTATAAAATCGGCAAAATTCATAGAAGCGCATCGTTTATCTCAATTTAATCCAAGAGGAACGGATGTTTCGGTTGTTCATGATTTAATGATACATGATCTCGACTTAATAAG
>JBDSHL010000452.1:0-3409 GCA_039918515.1 Saprospiraceae bacterium
AGTATATATTTATTGTAATTCAATAAATATTTATTGAATTTATATAATATTTTAAAAAATTGCTCAAAAAAGGTCAGATAGCATCACTTCTAATAACAAGGCCGCAACATCAGATAACACACAGGGCCAGAAATGCACACAAACAACCAGATTGGAAATACCCATTTGGCGAGCATTCGGTGTTTCTCTACCTTCATTAAATAGCCACGTATGTAAGTAAAGACAATCAATGGAAAACTTACCGCTGCAAGAACTACATGTGTAATAAGTAAGGTAAAGTAGAAGTATCTGATATTACCTATTCCACAGAATTTGGTGTCAGGTGTAGTAATGTGATAGACGACATAACACAATAGAAATAAACTGCTAATAGACATTGCCAGGGTCATATATTTCCTATGCTGCTCTACCCTCTTGTTTATTATATGTATATAAGCAATGATTAGAACTACGGCACAGATGGCATTTAATAGAGAGTAAAAAGGAGGAAGAAAATGAAAGTCTATACTTGACTGTATGCTAATTTTTCTCATAAAAGAAACGAGAAGCAATACAGCTACACTCACAGAATAACCAATGATATTTAATTTCTTTTCTAAACTATTTGGGGTCTTCAACTTTATTCTTTAAACTTAAAAATACAGGGTAATGTCTGACTAAATTTTTAAATTCTCTCTCATCGTTGAACAGATAATAGTTCCTAATCATTAGATTTTCATCAACAAGAATTATGCATGGCTTATTCTGATAAGCACTTTCTAAATTAAATGCCTCTTTACAGAATGGATACACATGATCACTTGCCATATAACAGATCAACCAATTCTTATCATCAGATGGAAGTTTCAAGTTTTGTGAAGTTAATGGCATAGCTTCCCCATTTTCCAATCCAATAATACTTAATATATTGGTATGAAATTCGTCCTTGCTTTGTTTATACAAATTGAGTAACTGTTGGGAGTTTTTTATTCTTGACTCTTTGTCGCCAAGTATTGCAATAAGCCACCTTCTTCCTTTAAGACTGTCTGGTCGAATAATATAATCTTTTTCTGATGGAATTTCAAATTGACCAATTGAACTCTTGATCACTAAAGCACGCATTGCAGATTTCCTAAGATTTGTTCCTTTCTCTAGAAAATACCAAGCAAAGGCTGGCATCCCAGCAAGGATGATAACAATAGCTAGTATTCGCAATTTGCTTCTCATTAATAAGAGTCTAGCGCTGTACTATTAATGTTCCTTCTCTTTGTGTTCTTCTATATTAGGAGAACTTTCATGGTGTGTAGTATCGATTGGAGTAAGGCTTTCTTTATGTTCTTCAGACTTTGAATCTGTATGGCCTTCATCAAGTTTTGTATTATGTTCTTCTTTATGTATTGCTGGAACTTGTAACGAAGCTATGGTTCTATCATTTTTTAAAGCTCGCCACTCACGCCAGGTTTTTCCTTCAGAGAAAAATGCGATTACAGCCCATACCAAAAGTAAAGTTGGCATCAGTACACTTTTAACAAGACCTGGTACTTCATATTTCATGTGCATAAAGAAATAAACAATAAAATACGCTTTATATAAACTCATTGAAATCATTAGGAGGTACATTATCCATCGAGGCAAATGAAAATCATGAATGATGTATCCTTTTCCAAGTAATGCAATAAATACTTCAACTAAGGTGATAATACCAAGAAGTATTAGACCTTTTACAACAAGCTTTTTACTTTCTTCGTAACTTAAATGACTCATAAATTAATAATGCTTTAATAAAATTATAGTAAATAGAAAAGTAAGAAAACAAATACCCAAACCAAATCCACAAAATGCCAATAAAGTCCTATTTTTTCGACCATTTCATAATTGTTGGCGCGCTTCGCATAAATACCACTCGACACATTGAGCATGATAATCGTTAGAAACAATACTCCACTAAATACGTGAAAACCATGGAAACCGGTAATGAAGAAAAATAATGCACCAAAAGCTTTTGGTCCCATTTGTTGGTATTTAATTTCACCAGCTTCAGTTTTAAAAGTCAAAGGGTTGAAATGTCCGTCATGAAAATGTATCAAATAAGAGCTATGAGCTTTGAAGCTATCGCCTGGCTTGATATCGTGACCATCCCCATCAATGTAAGTGCCATTCTCCGTATGTGTCCCAAATGGATCTCTTGTTATCGACATTTTTTCTTCACCAATTAAGGTTGTCCATTCCCATGCTTGACATCCTAAGAAACAAAGCCCTCCAACAATCGTTAAAGCCATCCAGAAAACTACACCTTTTTTATTATCTCTATGTCCTTCTTGCACCGCACGAACCATGGTTACAGAACTAGCTATGAGCACGAAAGTCATGATCGTTACAAATATAAGTGGCATGTGATGTATTCCTCCAGGTAAAGCAGAGAATACAAAATCTGGCACAGGCCAAGTTGGCATACTAAATCTTAATGTTCCATAACATATCAGGAATGCAGAAAAAGTAAAAGCATCTGATAGTAGGAAGTACCACATCATTAACTTCCCATAACTTGCTTTGAATGGTTCACTGCCACCTGTCCAGGAGGCTTCTTCTTGTTGTATATTTATGTGTGCTGTATGTTCTGATGCCATTGTAAGAATATTTCCTTATTGTAATATTAAAAAAACTAATAAATAAATCCAGAGCACTCCTATAAAATGCCAATATTGTCTTAATAAATCAAATTTCAATATTTTGAATTCTGTGACTTGTAAGTTTGTAGTAAAAGCAACTAACATAGTAATAATGATGGCTATTATTCCACCTAAAACATGCAATCCATGCATACCTGCAATGACATATAAGAAAGAAACAGAAACGTTGAGATCTATAAATAAACCAATACCCATCATATATTGAAAGGCAATTGCCTGACTGATTAAAAATGCAATCCCCAACAAAAAGCTAATGGTCAAATAGATTTTGTACTGTGACGAGGCCTGATTTTTGAAATTCTTATAAGCTAATTCTAAGGAAACTGAAGAAAGTACAATAATGATTGTACTGTAAAAAAATTGAACAGGTAACTTGAATTCATACCAGTTTCCTACTGGTTTTCTAACGAGATAAGCACTTGTGAACGCGCCAAAAAGCATTACAATAGAAACCATACCAATCCACATTGCAAATCTTAATGCTTGAATCCGATTAGGCGGAAGCTCCTTATTTTGCATTTGTACTATCGGCATATTAAACAAGATATGTATTTAAAATAAACAACAACAACACTACTGGTAAATAAATGATAGAGCAAAACATCAATTTTCTAGCAGATGCCCGATCATTATTTTTATACAAAAGATATCCGTAATACGCAAATATCAACATGCTCAAAATAAGTAAAATCATAATCATTGGAGTCAATCCTAATATATAATAAAGTGGAATTAAGAAG
>JBDSHL010000453.1:0-4001 GCA_039918515.1 Saprospiraceae bacterium
GTAGAATACAACAATTATATTTATCAATCCGAAGTCACTACTACTTTTCATGAGGTTCAGCCTCCAGGATATCAAAATGAATCAAATAGTTTTTTGGGACTAATTCCATCATTAATAAGTGGGTTAATTCCAGGAGGAGGAGCAATTCTTCCGTTTATGAATGTCCCTATTGTTGGTAATTTATTGTCCGTATTATCAAATAATACACCTACAGATTCTTCAAGAGGAGAATTTGAAGAAGTAGTGGCTTATAAAAATCAATTGGCTCTATTGGAAGCTGAGAGGGTAGAAATAAATCATATGCTTTCAGAAATAAATAAAAGAACGAGAGCCGCTAATTTATTGATTGGAAAGCTTGACTTCGTAAATAAAATCTCTGTCAATCCAAATATTAAGCCGTCCATCATTAAAGAAATGTTGCTGGATTATTATTCTAATGCACTAATGCTTGAAGATGGGAAGACTTTTACCATTAAAGATATATCCATATTGAACTCTAAACTAGGTGAAATACCTCAGCTGAAATCGGATGTTTCAATTAGAATAGCACAATACAACATTAAAAAAGCAGACCTTAAAAAATTGCACAATAAGCTCAAATCTACCGATCATGGCATTGAAGCATTATATCCTTTAATGAAACAATACGAACAGCAAGAATTGTCGATTTCGGATGAAGTTAATTCACTAGAAAGTAAAGTCGACTCTTTGTCTATACATCAAGTATCAGATTACCAAAGTTCAATTCAGGAAGTCTATCTTAAATATCTCGAATTGATCAATAATAACTTTACATTAGAAACTAATACGGAGGCTAATAGTAAATTTATTTTATATGAAGTTAAAATATATTTAAGAGACTCTAGTGCTGGTTTTAATTTGGATCCTGATTCTAAAACACACTTATATAAAGCATTGAAAATTAAAATAAATACTTATGGAGGATTCGGATTAATTACCTCTATAGGCATTCAGGGATCAACTTTTAAAAATAAAATACAATCTTACTATATTAATAGTGATGGTGTAATTGGCGCAGAGGATAAGGATAAGTTTATTCCATTCGTAAGTTCTTTATTTAACTTAAGTTACCAATTAAGTTCAAGTTTTACTCCTGCACTTTCAATAGGCATTGGAATTCCACTTAGCAATAAAGATGTGTTAGATAACCTAGCTTTCATTATTGGACCCAGTGTTATTGTAGGAAAATCAAAAAATCTAATTCTCACAGGAGGAATTATATTTTCAAAAGTCCAAAGATTGTCCAGAAACTTACAAATCGGTGATATTATTAATGTTGGAATTGGAGAAATTCCGACTGCGGGCAAGTTTGATTATGGTTACACTTTTGGAATTTCTTATAATATTGGAAATCGTTAAATTTAGTACTATAATCATTTATGAAAAAATTAAGCAAAATTGACGATCATTTAGGTGAAAATAATGGAAAAGATAACATTGAATTAAAAATTAAGAATTTTTATAATTCTTATTTTTCAATAGTCAAGCAATATATTATTTCCAATAGCGGCGAACTCGAAGATGCAAAAGATTTATTTCAAGAAGTAGTGCTGGTGTATTTTAAAATGCTTAATAAACCAGAAAGACCTATTATTGAAAATGAAAAAAATTATATATTAGGTATTGCCAAAAATATTTGGCTTAAAAAGTTAAAGGATAATAAAAAATTAAAAGTGACTCATCACGAGCAAGTCGAAGAATACGCAGATATAAATGTAAACTTACCAGAAATCATTCATAACAATGCAATGTTGGATCTCATTCTTGTTAAACTTAATGAAATTAGTGAAGAGTGTAAGAAAATTATTCACGCAGCATTTTATTTAAAATTATCTGGAGTTGAAATAGCCGTTCAAACTGGATATAGTGAGCAATTTATTAAAGTTAAAAAGTATAGATGTTTGCAAGGATTAAAGAAAATAGTTTCTAATTCGCAAGAATTTAAAAACCTTCAATTTTAACATGATGGAAGAGCTTAACATCTTGGAAGAACAAATCATTAGATATCTTGAACATGAAATGAGCATTGAGGAACGTCAGGCTTTTGAAATGCAATTAAATCAAGATAAACAATTACAGGGTGTACTTGAAGAATATAAGGTAATTTTGAAAGGAATAGAATTAGCAGGAGATAATCAACTAAGATCAAGTATTCAAAAAGTTAATGACGAACTTGAAGCTGAAAATTTTTTTAGTCCAGGAAAAAAGGAGCCAGAATCACATGCCAAAATAAGAAATTTCAGATGGATGAAGTATGCCGTAGCCGCTTTAATACTTATTGGGATGATGACTTTTATAATCAAGCTTTCCAATAAACCTGTTAATGGTGCAGAAATATTTGCCACTTATTATAAAGTAGATTCTAATCAAGTACGAATGGAAATTAAGGCAAATAGAACCTCTGGATTGATACCGTCATTTATCGAAACAGATAGTTTTGCAACAGCTTTGGAATTGTATTTGGAAGGAAAATACAATGAGTCCATATATCTACTTGAATCCAGAACGGATAGTTTTAGAAATTCTGAAATCGCTCAATATTATCTTGCCTTAAATTATTTAGCTTTGAAAAATTATAAAGTTTCAGAACCAATACTTGGAAAATTGTGTGGCGATTCTTTATTTATTTTACATGAAGATGCATGTTGGTATCGAGTTCTTATATGGATACATCAAGATCAGGATACTGAAAATATAAAATTCTTATTGAATCAGTTCTCTTCAAGTACTAACCCGGATAGAGTTGTAAGTTCTAAGCGAATTTTAGCATATTACCAATGATTAGGAATTTTAAAACAAGTAGAAATGTTTTATTATTCTGGATATTAGGAATTACTTTTTTAAATGCAAATTCTATAAAGGGTGATTATAGAGTTCAAGTGTTAGAAGGAATACTTAATAAACTTTTTGATGCCAGTACGTATTCAGAAAGGCATAAACCTGGAATTTCAATTTCTAAAAGCAGTACTTTAGCTGCTTCTTATATTCCTTCTAAGAATATGATTTGCATAGAAAAGAAACTCTATAGAATCTGCACAAAATTGGACAAAGATTCAATCCAAGCCTTGGCTTTCATAATCTCTCATGAATTGAGCCATGTATTTCAGAAATTAAATTACAATAAGAGTGAATTTGAAAGTTTTACTAACATTAAATCAAATTCTTTGGAGAATGAAGAATTGGAAGCAGATGTTCAGGCTACTTTTATTTGTTATCTTGCGGGATATAATCTAGGTAATGTACTTGACAAGTTGATGGATGAAATTTACTTTGGATATAACCTTGAACTTAAGGGAAGTGGTATTTACCCATCAAAATCTTTAAGGAAGAAAAGTACTGAAATCATGCTCGTTAAAGCAGATGAATTGATACAATTATTTGAAGTTTCACATATTCTTCACATTGAATCTGAGTTTGAGTTGGCAGATTTTTGTTACAAGTATATTCTTAAAAAATATAGAGGGCCTGAAATTTATAATAATCTTGGAGTCAGTTTAGCTCTGCAAGCAATGCAATTGTATAATAAGGATGTTGATATTTTTTCCTACCCATTTGAACTTGATATCAATTCAAATTTATATAAGGTGAAGGAAAGTAGAGGAGATTTAAGTTCTGAAAATTCTTTATTAAGAGAGAATCTACTGGAACAAGCTCAAGACTATTTTAGAAAATCTTTAAGTTTGAATCCAACTTATCTTCCTGCAGTTGTAAATATTATTTGTTGCTTGAATCTAAGAGGGAACCCAATGGAAGCTTTAAAGCAATACCAATCCCTAAAATTTGATGCTAATTATTTAAAACGAAACAAGTCAGAAATGGCGAAATTAAATTTGGCTTTGGGCATTAGTTATGCCCTTATTGGGAACGATGAATGTAGGAATTATTTTAATGAATGTATGCGGTCTGAATTTACAAATATACAAAATCAGGCTAATGCTAATTTAAATAAGTATAATAATTTTTTAGTGAGAACAAGTAAA
>JBDSHL010000454.1:0-1931 GCA_039918515.1 Saprospiraceae bacterium
AAGGCTTCTGCATGAACAGAAGCCTTTTTTTATTGAGCGAACCCAATAAGAATATTTTTTAATGAGCTGGAGTTCCTTCTGGTTTAGGAGCTTTAGGATCCTTCTTTACAATACCTGAGATTGTAAGGTATGATTGAGCTGGATTTGTGTTAGCTGTAACAGTAACTCTTTTACTTTGCTTTGATCCATCATCAGAACCTTTACCTTTAGAGTCAAATTGAACGTTGATAACACCAGAAGCACCAGGTGCAATGGGCTCTCTAGGCCAATCTGGAACTGTACAACCACAGCTACCTTTCGCATCAGAAATAACCAAAGGCTCACTTCCAGTGTTTTTAAATTTGTATACGTATTTAACCAGTGCTCCTTCTGTAACTTCTCCGAAATCGTAAACTAAGTTTTCAAATTCCATTGTAGTAGTTGGGCCTGTAGGAGCAGCAGGTGTGGCTTCACCAGTAGATCCAGCTGGATTGGCAACCTCAGAAGGATTAGCAGTAGTTGCTTCGCCTGTTTTTGTAGCATCAGTAGTACCAGCAGCTTTATCGTTTTTACAAGCAGAAATGCTTACTAATATTGAAAAAGCAACAAGTGATAGTAATTTTAAATTCTTCATGTTTATTTACTTTTAGTTTTTTAATTGAAATATAATGTAAAATTAATGGTCGATGGCTACATAGAATATATTCACTACCTAATAGGATGTTAATGTTTTATGAAAGCATTTTTTTTAACATTTATATAAGATTCAAACTCTTCTAAACTTTTGGCATTTAGGCAATTAACTTTGGTCAATCCACCTTTTCTAGCCGCCGCAACTCCGAATTTTATATCTTGAATACCTTTTAAATTATGGGCATCCGGATTAATTGAAATCAAAACCCCTTTATTCTCAGCATAGGGAATCCAGGTCCAGTCCATATCAAGACGTACCGGATTGGCATTTAATTCAATGCTTACTCCATGAAGTGCGCAACAATCAATGAGGCGTTCATGATCTACAGGATAACCTCTTCTCGACAGCAATAATCGCCCTGTTATATGACCTAATATGGTTGTAAAAGGATTCTCAATGGCATTGATCAGTCGCATCATGGCTTTCTCTTGATCCATTTTTAAATTACTGTGAATGGAAGCAATAACAAGATCAAAACCAGAAAGAATATCAGCAGGATAATCTAAACTGCCATCAGATAAAATATCTGACTCAATAGACTTAAATATTTTAAAAGGAGTCAATTCCTTATTTAAGTCATCTATTTCTCGCCACTGCATTTCAACTCTTTCAATAGACAGACCATTAGCATAACCTGCAGTCTTGGAATGATCGGAAATGACGAGATAGGAATATCCTAATCGAATACATTCTCTGGACATACTTTTTAAATCATATACACCGTCACTATATGTGGAATGATTGTGAATTACACCTTTTATATCGCTTTCTTCAATCAACAATTTTTCATCGAATGATATATAATTTTTCATATCTCTACATTCAGCAGGAATATAATTTTTATTATAATATTCAAAAATTTCTTTTTCTTCATTAAATTCAATTGCGCCATCCATATTCATAAATTCAGTAAATTCTTCAGATCCACCAGTGGTTTCAAATAAAGTATTGGCAAATTTATTATTATCGGAAATGTGTATTTCGGTTTTAAAAAATTCCTTCCACATTCCAGTAATGACTGAATTTGAGTGAGTACTTGTTATAAATTTTTCAGGCAAATGTAGAATGGGTTCATTTGCAATTAATTCTATTTTGTCAATTATTGGCATCTTTCTTCTTAACGCTCCAGTAATTTCCAATCGGATTTTAATATTTAATTCCTTGATACACGCAATAAGTTCTTCCGCTTCCATATTAATTTTGTTGAGCAGGAATGAGCCTTGATTGGATTGAAAATATTCGATAGACTTGATGATGT
>JBDSHL010000455.1:0-8745 GCA_039918515.1 Saprospiraceae bacterium
AACTTTTCAGGTGTATGAATAATATTTTTAATAGTTTCTATTGACCAAATAAATTTGGTCGTACAGTTAGAGCAGTGAAATTTATTTTAATGTAGAAGAAACAAAGTCAATGTTTACACATCGAGTAATTTCAACTTTTCTGGTGTATGAATGATGTTTTAACAGTTTCTATCGACCAAATAAATTTGGTCGTACAGACAGAGCAGTGAAATTTATTTCAATGAAGAAGAAACAAAATCAATCTTTACACATTGGTATAATTTCACCTTTTCAGGTGTATGAATAATGTTTTTAAAAGTTTCTATCGACCAAATAAATTTGGTCGTACAGATAGAGCAGTGAAATTTATTTCAATGTAGATGAAACAAAATCAATTCTTACAAATTGAGTAATTTCAACTTTTCATTTGTATTAATAATGTTTATAATAGTTTCTATCGACCAAATAAATTTGGTCATACAGTCAGCGGGATCAACAGCATTAACACTGATTAAATACATTGGTTTCAACCTATATCTTTATCAACATAACGATATTAGATTTCCTCATCCCAAAACATCTTAGAAAATAAATTCCTGAACTCAAATGGGTCCCATCAATGGTCAATTGAGAATTAAATTCTCCCCTTGAGATAATAGAACCTTGAGTGTTGATCAACATATATTGTAAGTCTGATTTGAAATCTGAAACCATCGTAATTTCATTGGTAAATGGATTAGGATAAACGCTTACATTAAATTCTTTCAAGTCATCAGATACAACAGTTTCAAGCTGGACTTTATACGGCCCATAAACAAATAAACAAGGGCCCTTGTACGCTTTGATAATATAATCGCTTGCCTTTAGCTGTAATCCTGTATTATTGATATAAATATTTGTATTGGCATCGTACCAAGCTATGGAATCTGCTGAACCAGTAATGAATACTTCTACTTTTCCATTGTCATTTTTACTTGAGTTGGTAATCTTTACTGAATCAAGTTTTAAAGCAGAGCCAGGAAATAGAGTATCTTTTTCAAATGCAATAAAGCATCCTGATTCTTCGGTAATTTTAAATTTAATGGTATCTGGCTGTTTAGTTTTAACTGTGAAACTAGTGTCTTGCAATATTTTGGTGGTATCTTTTCTATAATAAAATTTCATTGAAAGTTGCAAATCATGTTTAAGCGTTATTAAAGTAAAAGCCGTATCTCCCATACAATAATTGAAATAAAAACTGTCAATACTTAAATGCAATGGCGAGATGACTTCTGTCCTAAAACTATCCATCGTTTGATTGCCAGAAACATCTTTTGCAGAATAGCTTAGAACCGTTTTTCCAATCGGAAAGATAGTACCGGCATCAGGTCCGCTTATTTTTTTGAATTCTGCAACAATGCAATTATCCGTTGCGATTATTGTTGGAACAATGGCATTACATTTTTTGAAAGTAGTATCTTTCCAGACATGAATGATGGGTTTCAAAGTATCCAAAACTTCAATTTCAATCGTAAAAAGGGCTCTGTTTCCCGATACATCTGTAGAACTAATAATATAATTTCGTTTACCAAGGTGGTTGCATCTGAAGGTATCAATGTTAATTGCTAATTTGGGTGAAGGATCACAATCGTCAGTATTTTGAACGATATAGTCTGTTATTTTTGGAATATTCTTACCCAATTGATTGAGATACACTTTTGAATTTTTAGCAATAAGAATGGGCGGTTGAAGGTCAACAGATTTAAGCTCATATCCTCTTGTAATGGTGCAATTTTTAATATCAGTGATGGTCACTTTATAAATACCTATTTTCTTTTTAACAATCTGATTCGTGACTTCTCCTGAACTCCATTTATATTGATATGGAGAAGTTGCTCCACTTACAGATAATTTTATCTGTCCATTGGAATCGAGAGGGCAAGTTGGATCGACAAAAATTTCTTTATTAATTGAAAAGCTATCGGGCTGTGATACGATAACTGAATTACTACTTGTACAAAAATTGGCATCCGTGACCGTAGATGTGTAGGTTCCAGCAAACAAATTATTGGGAGACCCCGAAGAATAAACAATATTGTATGGTGTTGTACCTCCTGAAGCAATTGCCAGAATTGATCCGTCTTTTCCTCCATTACAGGTAACATTTTTTACAACCGACACTAGAAGATTCAACACAGTGGGCTGCGTGATGATAGTACTGACCTTCGCAGTAGCACTAGAATTATCCGTTACAGTTACTGTAACGGTACCAGCAGATAACATTGTAGCCATAGTTCCAGTAGAACCATTGGACCAATTGAAGGTATAAGGCGTGGTTCCTCCAGATGCGGCGGCGGTTGCTGTTCCATCAGATCCACCATTACAGGACACATTTTTCTTTGAGGTGATCATTACTGAAAGTGGAACGCCTCCACTTGCCATAGTGCCAGACTGACTTGAGTTGACTATAAAGTCACCACCAGAAGATCCATCTCCATTGGCCATATTGGAAGCACAATACATGGTGATAACAGCGCCACCAGGGCCACTTGGAGAAGTCCAGTTGAAATTCCAAATAACTTCATTAGCAGAATAAGACTTAGCTCCTCTATGATCAATGTATTCACGGGAATTAAAAAATGTAGTACCCGTTTCACCATTAGTACTTGTCAGGTCACCTGCATTTGTGTTAGCAGCATCCACACATACCAACTGGAAGCCACCTTTAATGGGACTGCCCATAGTAGCTGTAGCTATAACAGTAATGGTATAAGTTGTACTAGGCATTATACTTGATGGAAGTCCATTTATCATTACGACTCCATCAAAGTTTCCTCCACCATGACAATTTGAACATATGCCATCGAACGGTGCTCCGGTATTTCCATCAGGAGGATCGGCGGAAAACCCTAAAAACAGAACAAATAGAACCATTAGAAACGGGATATAAAAATTTGTAAATCTTAATTTCATTATGAATTTTATTTTAGAATTAATGCCAATTGATCAACTGCTTTTAACAAAGATAATATTAAAATGTAAGATACCAAGAATGTACATCATTGATCTCTTACACAATTGTATTAATTCAAATACTTACTTATACATCTTAAGACTGATAATTTCTTCCAACACTTTATCGGGAACCATATATTGAACTGATTTGCCTGATTTTAAAAGTTCTCTTATTCGCGTTGAAGAAATATTAAGCAAAGGTGCATCTAAGAACTTAATGCTAGGGAGATGATCGAATTCAGTTTGTTCAGAATAGTTAGGTCTATTGTAGATTAGGATTGAATAATCTTTAAGAATGAGATCATAGTTTTTCCATTTTTTAAAATTCTGTAGATTATCTCCTCCCATGATTAATGTAAAATTATAGTCAGGGTGTTTTTCTTTAAGAAGGACTAAAGTGTCAATGGTATAAGAGGGTGTGGGCATATGAAATTCTATGTCTGATACTTTAATTCGCAGATTATCTTCAGTTGCTAATTGAACAAGACGCAATCTGTCATAGTCTCTAGCAAGCGAAGATTTTTCTTTTAAGGGATTATGAGGACTTACCACCATCCACACCTGATTCAGATCTGTCTCGTTGAGAAGAAACTGTGCAATGATTAAATGCCCAACATGAATGGGATTAAAAGAACCAAAAAATAGTCCAACATTCATTTTACGAAAGCGTCACAATAAGCATCAGAAGATCTTCTTCTGGCTCTTGTACTTGTGGGACGATGACTATTGGTTTGTTTTCGTTGCTTAATTGGAATTCTACAGATTCAGATTCAATGAGTGATAATATTTCAATTAAATTTTTTGCATTAAGTCCGATATTAAGTGATTCACCTTCATAAATACAACTTAATTGTTCAGTTGCTTCATTGTTAAAATCTAAATCTTGTGCATTAATAGTAAGGCTACCATCTTGTAAGCTTAATACTACTTGATTGGTACTTTTATTAGCGAAGATAGAAAGTCTTCGCAAGGCTGAAATTAATTCTTCTCTTGTTACCAATAATTTATTCGAATTGTTGACGGGAATAACTACATTGTAATCTGGAAACTTTGCTTCAACAAGCCTTGTAGTAAATAGTGTATTTTCGAAACTGAAGAAGGCTTTTGTTTTATTAAAATGCAAAGTAACCTTAGTATCTTTAGGTAGAATGGCACTAAGAATCTGCATAGATTTTTTAGTTAAAATGATACTGGTTGCAATGTCAGATTCCAGTTTGCGAAAAGTATATCTTACCAATTTGTGAGCATCAGTTGCAGCGAAGGTCAATTGGTTGAAATCTATATTGAGATTTATTCCTCGCATATTCTGTCTCATCTCATCAGTGCTCACTGCAAAAGAAGACTTATCAATTCCTTTGCGAAGTTGATCTGAATTAATTTCAATTTTGTCTTCCGTAGTGGGGTGCTCAAGAATAGGAAAGTCTTCAGCTTTTTCACCAACCAGCTTATATTTTCCTGAAGCAGATGTCATTTCAATCCCTCGGCTTTCAGTGTCAATATTGAAATTCAAGGGCTGTTCTGGTAAAGTTTTTAGAGAATCAAGGAGAATTTTACCCGGAATGGCGATTTTACCGTCCTTGGAACCATTTACATCCATATGGGTATTGATGGTTACTTCTAAGTTAGAGGTCGTAATGTTTAATTTATTCCCTTTAAGTTCGAGTAGAAAATCTTCTAATACAGGCATTACCGGGTGAGAGGTCAATGCGCCAGCAACTAATTGAAGGCTTTTGGATAGGGCGGACGTTGATACTGCGAATTTCATGAGTTTTGAACTAATGTGAAGCGCAAAAATACTTAGCAAACCATGGAATCATAGTATTAAATCAAATCTTTTTATATCAATATCCTCGATAATGCTGATTTTTGCGTTTTCAGACCATATTCACAAATCTATAGGAATGTCTTTAACTTCATTTCCAATTCAAATTGCGCCTGTAGATTGGAATTTACGATTGCCCGAATATGAGTTAAATATTACACCCTCTGGAGTTCCTCTGTATTCGATTAATTCTTCCATTCACGATATCTGTTACGCGGAACTTATATTTGAAAATGGTAGATTAACAGAAAGTAAAAGGCTTAGTTCCAGATTATGTTCTCATCAATTACTAGAAGGTTCCTTAAATTTTAATCAAAGTGAAATAGTTGAGTTTTTTGATTTTCATGGATGCACTTATCAAGTTCTTTCAGATCTAGATTTCACAACGATAGCAATAAATTCACTTCATAAGCATTTTGAAAAAGCATTATCAACTTTAATTCAGCTCATTACTAACCCAATCTTTCCAGAAGATCATTTGATTAAAGGAAAAAAATCATTGCTTTCTCAGTTACATCACCAAATAACTGAACCTGATTTTGTATCTTATCGTGAATTTACAGCACATGTGTATGGAAAGGAAAGCATCTATGGATATAACACAACATCTGAGTTGATTCATTCTATAACCAGAGAAGATCTAATTGATTATCATAAAAATAATTATACTTCTGATAAATTGAAAGTTTTCTATTGTGGAAAAAAGTTAACGGATGAGTTTTGGAATTCGCAACTAAGTTCATTTGGTAAGCAGGTTAATGTTCAAGTCGATTATTCTATTCATTCCCATGAGCCCATTATTCAAAATTTCTACATACCGAATTGCACACAAACAAGCTTGAAAATGGGGATGAAACTCTTCAAAAAATCTGATGAGGATTATTACCCCATGTACACGATAAATACCATATTAGGAGATTATTTTGGATCGAGGTTAATGAGTCAGATTCGCGAAAAACATGGTCTTACTTATGATGTTCATTCTACCTTGGACGCACAGTTACACGATGGAATATTCTATATTAGCGCTGAATTGAATCCACAACAAACGGAAAAAACAATTATGCTTATTAAAAGTGAAATTGTAAAGCTAAAAGAAATCAATATTAAGTCTTCGGAATTAAACATGGTACGCAATTATCTCAACGGACATATTCTGAGATTAATAGATGGACCATATCAATCCATTCTTTTATTAAAAATATTAGTTACTGAATTTAAGAGTATCAATGCATTTGACTTATTGGTTGAAAGCATCAAATCAATCGATCAAATAAAAATAAAACAGATCGCCCAAAAGTATCTGGATGAAGAAAAAATGACTATCATTACCGCAGGAGCTTAAATAAATAATTATATGTCAAACAAAATTAAAACCAATACTAGTGCACTTTCTACACTGATTACAGTGTTTTTTTTCTGGGGGTTTATTGCCGCTGGAAATGGGGTATTTATTCCTTTCTGCAAGAATTATTATAATCTTGACCAGTTTCAAAGTCAATTGGTGGATTTTGCATTTTATGGTGCTTATTACATTGGTGCTTTATTTTTATTTATTGTAGGGGTCATTCGCTCTAAAGATCTCGTTTCTCAATGGGGTTATAAACGCAGCATAATTTATGGATTGTTATTTTCATTACTAGGAGCAGTTGCGATGATCTTCGCTGTTCGTTCAGGTGCAACGCAATCGGGATTTAGTTTTTTTTTAGTTTCGTTTTTTATCCTTGCCTTAGGATTTTCTTTACAACAGACTGCGGCAAATCCATTTGCAATATTACTAGGAGACCCTTCCACTGGATCACATAGAATTACATTGGGAGGTGCGATTAATTCCTTTGGGACGTCTATAGGTCCTATTGTAGTTGCCCTAGCATTATTTGGTAGCACCTCTGTAAATGATGATTTAATAAAATCGCTTAGTCTAGATAAGGTTACTTTTCTTTATATGTGTGTTGGATTGTTGTTTCTGGCTTCTGCATTATTATTTTTTACTTCTAAGAAAGTTCCTGACGGATATTTCGAAGAGAAGATTGAATCTTCCAATAAGGCAGTATGGGTAATGGTTTTTATTACCATTGGTTTGATTGCAAGTTTTATTCCTGTATTTCAATCTTATAAACTTGACTTGACGAATTCGAGTGATTCCGAAAAGTTAATAGTAGAATTGAGTAGAATGAAATATTTAATCATAGGATTTCTGGTATTATTGATCGGATTGGGTTTTGCATATTTTTCGTCTAAAAAAGATAAAAATTCATGGGGTGCTTTACAATATCCACAATTGATATTGGGTATGATTGCGATATTTATTTATGTCGGAGTTGAAGTAAGCATTCAGAGCAATATGGGTGAATTACTTAAGAGTAGTGATTTTGGATCTCTACAAGCAGCAGATGTTGCACCTTATATTTCTATGTATTGGGGATCTTTGATGATTGGAAGATGGACTGGAGCCATTCCTGTGTTTAATCTAAATTCAAATACAAAGAGATTACTTATGTTTTTTATACCAATCATTGCATTTGGAGTTGTAATTCTTTTAAATACATTAGCCAATAAAGATATGCATGCCATGTATTATTATATATTATGTGTTTTTGTATTGATTATTGCCTTTTTCCTTAGTAAAGACAGACCCGTTTTTACCTTACTTTTATTTAGTGGATTAGGGTTCATTTCAATGCTTATCGGAATTTCAACGGTGGGCATAGTTTCAATATATGCATTTCTTAGTGGTGGTCTTTTTTGTAGTATCATGTGGCCTTGTATTTTTTCATTGTCAATTGCAGGATTGGGCAAATATGAGACACAAGGTTCAGCTTTTCTTATTATGATGATATTAGGTGGAGGTATTATTCCACCCTTACAAGGAAAGCTTGCTGACATAGCAAGTGTAGGCATTCACCAGTCTTATTGGATTACTGTAATCTGTTTTGCTTACTTGTTTTTATTCGCTTGGGTGATCAAAGGCATACTAAAGAAGCAAGGCATAGATTATGATGAAAAAATTGAATCTACGCACTAAATATTTTATCTTGATATAGTAATATCTCCATAAATTATTTGTGGTGTTCCGTCTGCATTTGAAATGGAAAAAACGTAAGTGAATACACCAGGATTTAAGGGTTCTCCATTAAATGTACCATCCCAACCATCTAAGGAATGATTGATCATTGGGTTAGATTTGTTAAAAACTAGAGCACCCCAACGATCAAATATTCTAATCCATTGAATATTTAAATTATCAGAACCATAGATATAAAATCTATCATTAAGGTTATCACCATTCGGTGAAAAAACATTGGGAACATAATAATTATATTCTTTGTTGATACGAATATTCAGAGTGTCCGATGCAATACATCCATTTTCATCTTCTACCATTAAATAAATAGTGGTATCCTGACTAATAGATCCTTTTGCAAATTCACAAGTCGCACAATCGAATAATCCAGAGGGATTCCAATGATAGGAGGTGAAATGTATATTTGATTTTTCACTAAAAATGATTTGTTCAGATTTATTTAATAGGAGATCTTTTCCAATGTCAATCTTTATGGGCGCGGGTTCTTTGATATCCAATACTACTGAATCCGAAAAACAACCATCATTGTCAATTAAATACAGTGTATGAAGTCCTTTATCAAGATTATTCCATTTCAATTGAGTTGAATAAACCTTATGATCTAAAATTAATTGTAGCGGCGCTTGAGCATTTACTAGCTTAGAAATTTCTAAAGCACCATCCATATATCCATAACAAGTAATGTCTTTGCTCAAGTATGTTAGTTCAATCGGCGTATAAAAATAATTTATTATGATAAGGCTATCACAAAGATTTTGATTGGAATAGGTCATTGTATCTGTTCTAATAGAATCTTTATTGCAGGTTCTAATACTTTGATATGCTAATTCAGATGGTTTATATGAAAAATTGGTAATCACGATGC
>JBDSHL010000456.1:0-1838 GCA_039918515.1 Saprospiraceae bacterium
ATCTATTTTTGAAAGCTCTTCAATGGCAATTGAATAAGATATGGTATCCATGCCTCCACCGCCATATTCTGGTGAGACCATCATCCCTAGAAATCCCATTTCACCCATTTTCTTGACCTGCTCAGTAGGGAATTTCATATGAGTATCTCTTTCTATTACACCTGGCATCAATTCTTGTTGAGCAAAATCTCTTGCTGCTTGCCTTACCGCTTGGTGCTCTTCGGATAATTGAAAAAACATATTGTTGTATTGAAACGCGAAGATAAGCTTTAGCTTGTTCTATACCCAATTTAAGAATTGCTAAACTTTACCGGTTAGCATTGGCACAAATCTAAAATTGCCAAACTGCTTTTGAGAAATCTTACCATCTAATTCCTTTTTTAGTTGGGTCATTACTTGAGAGTCATGAGTGGAACCTAGGGGAAGTACCATAATTCCACCTGGTTTTAATTGAATGATTAGTTCTTCTGGTAACTGTTCAACGGCTGCAGTTATGAGAATTTTATCAAAAGGAGCAAATCTAGGCAAGCCAAGGAAGCCATCTCCATAGACTGTACGAATACCACTATAACCCATATATTTAAGTCTATGAACGGTCTTATGATATAGATCTTTGTGACGTTCAATAGAATATACTTTTGCCCCCATTTCGAATAATACACAAGCCTGATAACCAGAACCTAGGCCAATTTCTAGAATTTTATCCTTGGGTTGCAATTCCAGCAAAGAAGTTTGGAATGCCACCGTATAAGGTTGTGAAATGGTCTGCTCACAATCAATTGGAAAGGCATTATCCCTATAAGCCCACTCCTCAAATGCCTTATCAAAAAACAAATGTCTGGGAACATTAAGCATTGCTTCTAGAACAAGGGTGGAGTTTATTCCTTTCTTTTGAAGATCTTCCACAAGCATTCTTCTTAAACCTTTCTGCCTATAATTATCTTCTGTATTCACCATCTAGGCACGAATATATGATATTATTATTTAATATGATAAATTCAATTAGAATGCTTTTTACCAACAAGTCTATTAAGACAGAATGTTTAACTATTTTTCGGGCGCAAAAATAAAGATTTAGAATGACTATTATTAAATTTGGAACAGACGGTTGGCGCGCTATAATCGCAGAGGATTACACGATTGAAAATATAAGAAGAGTTGCAACTGGGACTGCTTTGTGGATGAAATCTAAAAACATGAAGCAATTAGTTATTGGACATGATTGCAGATTTGGAGGAAGAATGTTTCTTGAAGAGACAGCAATAGTGATAGCGAGTCATGGAATAAAAGTATTGATGGCCGAGGGATTTGTAAGTACTCCTATGGTTTCACTCGGAGTCATTCAACATAAAGCGGACCTTGGTATTGTTATTACAGCAAGTCATAATCCAGCATCCTACAATGGTTATAAATTAAAATCTTCGTATGGAGGCCCAACCATTCCATCAGAAATTGCAGAAGTCGAACAACTAATTCCTTCAACAGTAATTCCCGATTGGAAAGCCTTCTCAGATTATATTGAAGATCATTCAATTGAAATTGTTAATCTAGAAGATGATTATTTCACACATGTAAAAAATAATTTTAATCTCGATATTCTAAGAACCCACACCAAAGTTGCTTACGATGCCATGTATGGTGCGGGACAAAGAATAATGAAAAAAATTCTTCCTGATCTTGTACCCTTTCATTGTGAATACAATCCTGGATTTAATAATACTCCTCCTGAACCCATTGCCAAGAATATGACCGAAATTTCAGCTTATCTCGCCAATGTTGGAGATAAAGTAGGCATAGCACATGATGGAGACGCGGACAGAGTAGCTATGCTTGATGAA
>JBDSHL010000457.1:0-7150 GCA_039918515.1 Saprospiraceae bacterium
ATATAGAACCAATAATCTTCACATCACCAAGCTGGTTCTTTTTCTGAAACATTTTTGAAATGGCACTGTCTATTGGATAATTAAAATAATTAATATTCGCCTCAATGTTCGGACCCATTACTGCAATGGGCGCATTTCTGCCACCAAAAGTTCTAGAATAGTCCTGCGGTCCAGTATAGGTTCTAACTCGATTATTTTCTGGACCATTGGGATTCGAAGGATCTTCAAGATTAAAAACATTCTTGATCTGGCTACCCATAAACCATGGAGAATAACAGGATAAATCAGAGTAAGGTGATTTCAATATAGGTGTTAAGTCAACTCTATAAATACTGCATTCAAGATCATCAATATACAATGCCTGCCACCAGGCTTGAGTAGTCATTAAGCCACCTTGAAATGCTCCAAAGCCATCTATAGTTTGAAATTTCTGCTGAAAGTTTACGGATACCTCAGACTGTGAATAAATTCTAAGAACGATTATAAAAAATAAAATATTTAATACAAATTTTTTCATTCTATTCCTTTATAACTATACCTTGTAAATGTAACATTCGCTGCTTAATAATTTAGAATTTGCATTTTCAAACTTTTAAAAATCTTTCCATTAACTTTAAGGCTGTAAATAGTTTCACTAGATGTGCCTAACTTATTGCTTACAGGAACTACAATTTCATTAACACCTTCCTTAAGATTTAAATTAATTCTATTCAATTCTTTACCTTCCAAACTTGAAAAAATCATTTCAGCTTTCGTTACTTTTGATATATCATGAACAACAATAGGAATCAAAGTAAAGTCATCAAATGGATTGGGTCTGTTTTGAATTAATTCAATAAATTCGTTTGATTTAATTTCATCTTTTACACTATTGGTAATTCTGAATAAACTCTCAGCCCCGATCATACTTAACCAATAATTAGAATCTACGGAACAAGCACTAATATAATATTGGGTTGAACTTAAATTATTTATTTCAAGATTTATTGCACTTGTGAAGAATACTGTATCATAATATGCAGAAGTAATTTTTCTGATTCCAATATAATATCCAATGGCTTCAGAAACTGGATTGATCGTCACATTTAATTTATTTCCATTTAACATTGTTTGCAATATAGGAGTTGGTAATGTACTTGATGCGGCATTAACTGCAGATAAAGCATTTACTAAAGTATTATGTGATAGATATTTGAAGTTTACGTAAAGACTATCTAAAATTCCATCACCATTTAAATCTTTGCCAAGGACATCTCTGGAACTATGTTGCCTATCTTCATATCCAACCTGATCAGGGTTCCCGTCTCCATGTTCATAGGAAGAAGTATATCTGATTGCAGTAAACCCATTCTCCCGAAAAGGTATGTGATCACTTCCTCTTCCAGTTCGATCTTCAGCAAACATGACATCTATTATTGTTGGACTACTTATGTTTAAATTATAATCAAAGAATATTTTCGTCAACCTTGCCAATGACTTATTCATACTATTGGTTGTCCCTGAAGAAAAAATTCTTAAATGAATACTGTCAAATTTAAAAGGCCCTGGACATGATGGTGCTGAAGATGTTTTGCCACATTCAATTCCTCCTACGATATCATTATTGAATACTGCTTTAATTTTTACATTATTGTTCTTGCAATATGTTGAAAAAGATTTAGATCCTCCAAGTCCTTGCTCCTCACCTGTAATCCAAATAATCACCACTGATCTATTCAATTCTAATTTGCTAAATATTCTTGCGAGTTCCATAATTAATGCAGAACCGCTTCCATTGTCTTCAGCTCCTTGCGCAAGGCAATTAACATCACAACGATCTTCACAACGACTGTCGAGATGGGCTTCAATAATGACCATCTCATCTTTCTGTGGTCCATTGCCAGGTATAAATGAAACAAGTTCTGTATGTCTCGTTCTGTTGCACATCAAATAATCAAATTCAAACTCCGAATTTAGGATCACAGAATTATTTTGATTGTTCCAATAATTGAGCATTTGCCTAACATAATCCCTTGCGCCTCTAATTCCTTTCGAGGGTTCAGAAGTTGTATCATTAACTGTATTTCTGTTGTTAAATGAAACGATTTTTTTCAAATAATTTGCCAATGAATCTGCATGAATTTGGTTCTGAAGAATGGCACAGATAGATCTTTCAGGTTTAATGAACCGTTTCTCAAATTGATTGACATCAAAATTTCCTTTGAGATAGTTTTCAAAATTTGCATCAGAAAATTTAAAATTGGTTTGTGTCCATGATTTTTCTAAACAAAGTAAACAAACAAGAATGATGATATTGAATTTCATAAGCGATTAATTATATTCCGTAAAAGTAAGTAAAAATCAAATCAATATTGCAATATCCGATTGATCTCTACGCTTACTTTATCTGCATTGAGCACCATTTCCTTTTCTAAAGTTGTGTTCAAAGGAATGGCCGGTAGATTCTTTGATCCAATAGCTCTTACAGGCGCATCCAAATATTCAAAGCAATGATCACTTATTCTTCCCGCCAGAGTCTGAGCAAAACTATTTTCAATGGTTTCTTCCGTTACAACAAGACAGCGACCATGGATTTGTACCAATTTATAAATTGCATCTTCATCTAATGGCACCAAAGTCCTTAAATCCAATATGCTTACTTTTTCAGGAAAATTCCTAGCAGCATTCAATGACCAATGAACTCCCATTCCATAGGTAATAATACAGATGGAATTTCCATTGGATACTTCAGATTCATTTGCGTGAAGAACTAAATTCGCCTTTCCCAATGGAATTATATAATCTTCGTCAGGCATAATTCCTTTCGCCATTTCAGTTCCCGGAACCTTTGACCAATATAATCCCTTGTGTTCAAATATAACTACAGGATTAGGGTCATAATATGCAGCCTTCATCAATCCTTTTAGATCAGCACCATTCGAAGGATAAACAATTTTCACACCCTTGATATTACACAAAACAGATTCCACACTGGAAGAATGATAGGGACCTCCACTTCCATAAGCACCTATCGGCACTCTAAGAATCATGCTTACAGGATACTTCCCATTAGAAAGATAACAAGATCTTGCAACTTCTGTAAACAATTGATTCAAGCCCGGCCAGATATAATCTGCAAATTGCACTTCAACAATTGGTTTCAAACCAACAGCTGACATTCCGACAGTACTCCCTACAATAAAAGCTTCTTGAATGGGTGTATTAAAAACTCTAAGGTCACCAAACTTTTGTGCAAGCGTCGCAGCTTCACGAAACACACCACCTAATCTTCGTCCTACGTCCTGACCATAAAGAAGACATTCAGGATGTTTTCTTAATAATTCTTCCACTGCAAATAAGGCACAGTCAACCATGAGTTTTTCTTCACCATTTACTGGACTACGAACGCCTTGTTCTTCTAATATTTCTGTCGCTGCAAAATCATGCGTATATAAATCTTCTGGTCTTGGATCTTCTGACTCCCTGGCCTTATTAAAATCTAATTGTACTTGTTCAATAGATCCTTGTTCTATTTCTTTTAATTCGCTTTCAGAAAAACCTTCCTTCAAGCAATATTCTTTCAATTTGGGAAATGGATCTCGCAACATTTGTTCTTGAAGATCATCGCGATACCATTCTTTTCTTACACCTGAAGTATGATGATTGAGAAGTGGAACTTTTACATGAAGCAAAAAAGGTCTTCTTTCTTTTCTTATTTTTTCAAAAATATCATTCACCGCATTGTAGCAATTCTGAAAATCAGTTCCATCAATTGAATAATGTTCTATTCCCGGAAAACCTTTCACAAAATCAATGGCATTGCCACTTCTGTACTCACTGCTGTGTGCAGAAATATCCCATTCATTATCCTGAACCAAATAAAGTATAGGCAATTGTTTGAGTGCGGCCATATGAAATGCTTCTGCAACTTCACCTTCAGTTATGGAAGCGTCACCTAGCGAGCATACTACCAATCCATTTTTTTCATCTTCCGTTTGAATTCCAGTTAACTCTTTGTATTGCATTCCCATGGCAATTCCTGTAGTTGGAATCGCCTGCATTCCGGTAGCTGAGGATTGATGAGGAATCTTTGGCATGTCATTTCTTCGAAGGCTTGGGTGAGCATAATAAGATCTACCTCCTGAAAACGGATCATCTCTCTTGGCCATCAATTGCAACATTAATTCGTAAGGTTGCATTCCAATGGCGAGCAACATAGCATCATCTCTATAATAAGCAGAAAGGAAATCTTGAGGTTGTAATTGCATTCCAAGGGCAATTTGAATGGCTTCATGGCCACGAGAAGTGGCGTGGACATACTTGGAAACAAATTTGAATTCCGCCTCGTACAATTCAGTCATTGCCTTAGCAGTGCAGAGTAAATTATAAGCCTTTTTTAAGGTGTTCTTAGGAATATTCGATTGATTATTAGCCATTTACAATTTATGGAAAGGCTCAAATTTCATAAAAAAATAGGAATCGAAGTGAAATAAATAATAACTAATCTCATAAATGTATAAACCTTCATATAATTAGCAAACTAAAGTATTTAATTCTAAGCATAGTGCCGCACTTATTATTTGAATTATTATTCCATATCAAATCAATTAATATCACTATATTTAAGCTAGAATTTAAAGACCAGAGCCGAAGTAACAAAACAAGAAAACCTAAAACATTTTTAAGGCAAAGACTAAAAAAATATACTCTTATAAATTAATTAATAACCACCCCTTATGAAACAACTAATTATTCTAACGCTAATATTCTTTTCATGCTCTATTAATTTAGATGCACAATGGAAGCAGACGAATGGGCCGTACAGATTAGATGTTAGTTCTCTTGCCTATAGAGGAAGTAATATTATTATAGGAACTTTCAATTCAGGAGTATTAATATCTAAGAATAATGGAGCATTATGGACACAAATGAATTCTGGTTTAACTACTACTATTATATCATCTTTAGCAGTAAATGGAACGAATATCTTTGCTGGAACTTTTGGAGGAGGGGTTTTCTTATCTATTAATGACGGGACTTCTTGGATTGCCAGGAATAAAGGATTGACAGCTAGACAAATCAATACTTTTACATTATCTGGAACAACTATATATGCAGGAACAGACGAGGGAGTTTTCATGTCAACTAATAATGCAACTTCTTGGACTCCGATAAATAATACATTACATGATAATATTACTTCATTAGTTATAAGCGGAACAAAACTTTTTGCTGGAACTAATGTTGGAGTATTCTCATCTTCGAACAATGGAGTATCTTGGGACAGAATCAATAATGGATTAACAAGTGCAAATGTCTCATCATTAATCGTAATTGGAACAAATGTGTTCGCAGGAACTTATGGTGGTGGTGTGTTTCGATCATCAATTAATGGTGCAACTTGGACTCAAGTGAATAATGGCTTGACAAATTCTCATGTAAAGTCTTTTACTGTATCTGGAAATAATATTTTTGTGGGAACTTTTAATGGACTCTTTTTGTCAACAAATAATGGAACATTTTGGACTGAGGTTAAAAATGGATTAACAAATAACTCTATCTCATCATTTTTGATTAATGGAACAAGCATTTTTGTAGGAACTACGAATGGTGTGTTCCAATCTATAAATAATGGATATTCTTGGGTAGAAGTTAATAATAATTTTTTAAAAACTCATGTAAATACATTAATAGAAAGCGGAACAAATATATTTGCAGGTACAGATGGAGGATTGTTTAAATATAACAGAAACGGGAATACCTGGACTCAAATAAATAAAGGTTGGCCTGGCACTGATGTATTTTCCTTAATATTGAGAGATACAGACATTTTTATTTTAACTATTTTTTTTGGTCTGTATCGTTCAACTATTAATTGTACTCCTTGGACGAATATTTTTTATGGATCGATAAATGTCCCTACTTATTCAATAACAACTAGTGGTTCAAATATTTTTATTTCGACTGATAGTTGTGTGTTCCTATCTACAACTAATGGAACAACTTGGACCCCTGTAAATAATGGTTTGAATGAAAATATTCTAAATTCTTTGGTAGCAATTGGAACAAATATTTTTGTTGGAACGAATCATGGAGTCTTTAGATCTACTGATGATGGAACATCATGGATTGGAGTAAATAATGGTTTGACTAATACTGAAATCACTAGACTATTTTCTTCAGGAACAAACCTTTTTGCAAGAACTCAAGAAGGATTGTTTATTTCTAGTAATAATGGAATATTTTGGAGAAGTATTAATAGTGGATTAACTAATAAAAAGGTCCTTTCTATTTCAACAAATGGAGCATTAATATTTGCAGGGACTGATGGTGGAGTTTTTATATCAACGAATACTGGAAATTCATGGAATGAGATAAATGCTAATTTGACATCTAAATACATCAACTCGATATTAATCAATGGCACAAATATTTTTGCAGGCACAGATAGTGGCGTATGGTACAGACCTTTATCTGAATTGGTTGGAATAAATGAACTAGAAGCTGACCATAAGGATTTTACGACTTACCCCAATCCCAATAAGGGCATATTCGATCTTGAATTCAATTTCGAAGGCACAGTGAATATTAAAGTATTCAACTTAATCGGTGAAATGATTTTAAATCAAGAAATAAATCTTTCAGAATCAAATAAAAAAGCTCCTATAGATTTAACAAATGCTGGCACAGGAATTTATCTGGTACGAGTGAGTAGCAAGAATGGGATTGTAACGATGAAGGTTGTGGTGGAATAGCAAACCCATTCCGCCAGAAGGCGGAAGCCCTTCCCTAAATTTAGGGAAGGGAGTAAATTTGTACCTTAATATTTGTGAATTAATTTAAAATAATAACAATGAAAAAATTAATTGTCCTAATGCTAATATTGCTTTCCTGTGCAATCAATTCAGATGCACAATGGAAGCAGACGAATGGGCCGTATGGTGGAAATATATACTCTTTAATTACTATTGGTACCAATCTTTATGCTGGAACTTATGGTGGAGTGTTCCTTTCAACTGATAATGGTATATCTTGGAACGCAATAAATAATGGTTTGACTGACATCAGTGTTCGGACTTTAGCTTCGAACGGAACAAATATTTTTGCCGGCACTACTAATGGGGTGTTCATTTCAACTAATTTTGGTGCCTCATGGACTGCCGTAAATAAT
>JBDSHL010000458.1:0-5165 GCA_039918515.1 Saprospiraceae bacterium
TTCTTTAATTTTATTCAATTCTACATCTCTCATTGAACCTTGACCGGAAGATTTTTTCCCAATTAATTCTTCAATCGGAACCATTTTATAATTCAGATAAGATTCGGAAAGAATATCAAGCTTATGTCTTTGATCAGGTTCAAGTAAATAATGCGCAATCATAGTATCAAAATAGACATTTGATATATTGACATTGTATTGTTTCATCATTAATATATCAAACTTCAGATTCTGACCAATGAACTTTTTCTTGGGATCTTCTAAAATTTTTGTGAAATGTTCAACTTGTTTTTTGGCTTTACTTTGGTCTGCATCAATGGGAACATAGAATGCTTTTGATTTCTCTACAGAAAAAGACATTCCCACTAATTCAGCTTGTGTTGGATCAATACCTGTTGTTTCTGTATCGAATGAAACAACATCACTTTTTTCAAGTAATTTCAAAAGATTCTCAATTTCATTTTCTGTGACTACCAATTCATAAAGATGAGGAGTGTTGTGAATATCGTGATCTGCTACTTTGTAAGTGTTTGTGTTTGTTGATTCAACTTTGATATCTTTACTTTCTTTTTCTTCATCTGCGAATAAAATATTGGTTTTTTTAGTATTTTGTACAATTATTGCTTCAGCCAAAGTTCTGAACTCTAGATCTCTGAATATTTCAACCAATCTTGGTCTGTCAAATTCTTCTAATCTATAATCTTTCTCAATAAACTTTACTGGAACATTAATATCAATGGTAGCTAATCTCTTGCTAAGTCTTGCTTGCTCAGCAAATTCAATAATTTTATCTTTAAGTTTTCCTTTTATTGAATTTGCATTTGCAAGAATGTTTTCCATATTATCGAATTCTTGAAGCAACTTAACCGCAGTTTTTTCTCCTACACTTGGAACACCTGGAATATTATCTACTGCATCGCCCATCAATCCTAACAAATCAATTACTTGATCAGTACGATTAATTCCCCATGATTCAACTATTTCTTTCGGTCCAAGAATTTCAATCCCATTGCCTTGTCTGGATGGTTTATACATGAATATATTGTCATCAACCAATTGTCCAAAATCTTTATCAGGAGTTACCATATATACTGTAAATCCCTCTTTTGCAGCTTGCTTAGCTAAAGTACCGATGATATCATCAGCTTCGAATCCTTGTAATGTAACAATCGGGATATTAAACGCTTCGATGATTTGATATATGTATGGCAATCCAATAGTTATATCTTCAGGTTGAGCTTCTCTATTGGCTTTATAAGCTGGGTATTCTTCATGTCGAAAAGTAGGACCCGACATATCAAAAGATATAGCTAAGTGTGTAGGTTTTTGATTGGTAATAATATCCCAAAGATATCTTGTGAATCCAGAAATTGCGGAAGTGTTTAATCCCTTCGAATTTATGAGTGGTCGAGTAATAAATGAATAGTGTGCTCGATAAACTAAGGCATGACCATCTAATAAAAAAAGCTTCTTCATATTAAGTCCTAAAGGGCCTATAGTATCCTATAATATTCAGTTAAATTCCAATAAATCATTAATATTATTATCTATTTCTGTTCTATTTTTCCTCCTTTCTTGTAGAAATCTATAGCTTCTCGTATCTTTTCAATACGGTTATCTGGGCTAGGATGTGAAGATGAAAATTCATCTCTTTGACCACCTCCTGAAACTTGTTTTAGGATTTCCATTACTGCAATCATTTCCTCTGGTTGGTAGCTTGTTTCTAACATAAACCTTACTCCAAGATTATCAGCTTGAAGTTCCTGATCGCGACCATATTTCAAACTAATTAATCCAGCTATTTGTTGTGCTGCTTGTGCTGTCTGAATATCCCCCGACGCAACGCCAACTGCTCCAGCTATTCCCTGTAACAACCCGTCTTTCTGCATTCTTTCTCCAGCATGTCTTCCAACTACATGTCCAATTTCATGACCCAGTACTCCTGCAAGTTGATCCTTGGATTTTAACTGATTGAAGAGAGCCCTAGTTATAAAGACTTGTCCTCCTGGCAAGGCAAAAGCATTAATTGTATTAGGATCTGCTAGTAGTGTAAACTCAAATTCGTAAGGTGTCTTCGATGCCACACTATTCTTATAAAGATTTTGACCAATATCCTGTACCATGGATTGAGCCCTTTGGTCAGGGTCTATACCTCCAAATTCCTGTATCATAGCAGGCTTTGATTCAAGTCCAATGGCAATTTCCTCTTGTGGACTAATACTAACATGCTGATAGATTCCTAAGTATTCATTATAAGTTTTTGAAGAACAATATTTGAAGTAAGAAATTCCTGCAAGTACTAAAGCGATCATTATCGGTGCCGCCAATCGCATTAAACCACCAGAAAGTGGACTTCCTCCTTGAACCTGATTTCCATATTCCTGACCCCTATTATAGCTCATATTTAACTGAATTAAGTTACAATAATAAGGATTTAAATTCGTTTAGGCTATATTTACTTTTCACAATTAATAATCAAATTCAGATGTACAAGAATATAGTTTTTCTAATAAGCCTTTGCTTTATCATAATCAATTCTTGCTCTAAAGATGATACTGGTCCAACGACTTCAAAAGCCCCTATTGTCAGTTTTATTGATGGTATATATGATCAATTTGGAGTTTTAGCCGTCGTAGTGAAAGATTCAACTACTTATTACGAAAAAATGGGCTTTGGTGGAAATATTCCACCCAAAAATGTACCTTCAGGAGCTAATTTTATTAAATTTACTGAAACGACAACTTCTAATCAATTATTTGCAACAAATATTAATTTTAATAACAATAAAAATTATACTGTAGCAATCTGCAATAAAAAATCATCCGTAGAAGTATTTTCTTTTGAAAATAATTTTAGCTTAGCAGACACTAATAATACTGCATTTAGATTTTTAAATCTAATACCTAATTCAAATCTGCAAATAACAATTAATGGCCTCAGTATGGGCTTAACCAATTATAACTTTAAAGGATTTAGTAATTATGTTGAATTACCAATAACACCTGTTACAATTAAAGTTAAAGATTTAATATCTAATAAAGATTTAATTACAGTTAATAATTATAAAGGGTTTCCTAAAAAGATCTATAATATTTATTTCATAGGAGTTGTTGGAGGAACAGGAGGACAAATTCCTTCTTTTAGCTCAGTTGCCGTAAATTAAAGTAAAACTTATTTACTTTTCATAAGTAGATTGGCCAATTCTTTGTTATTGGTTTCAATACAGTAATTATTATTTTCACTCAGGATAGACTTTTCAAGATTAAATAACCTTCTCGTATAATCCTGAAAATTGATCGCTATAGAATAACTAAAACCGTTGGGACAATTTGCGGTTGTTTTGCTATTGTTCCAAGTGGAAATGAATAACTTTGATTGGGTTTTATTCAGTCGTTTTGGTTTTGATAATTTCTTGTTTGATTTTATCTGAGATATTTCAATAAAACTAATTCCTAAAGTATCTAGTTCCAATTTATTTGCTTTAGTCGTTTTTGCTTGTGCAACTATAAAATTACTGCTACAGCTAATCAAGACGGTCAAAATGAATAAAATAAAATTTTTATTTTCCATTAAATAAAGCTTTTCGTTTTTCAATAAATGCGTTAACGCCTTCTTTAAAATCCTCTGTTGATCCTGCCATTTCTTGATACTTTAACTCACAATCCAATTGCTGTTCTAAATCATTTTGCAAAGATTCGTAAAGTGCAAATTTTGTATAAGTTAATGCTTTTGTAGGCATTTCAGAAACCTTTTTTGCAAAAGCATTAAGTTCGCTTTTAAAGTTTTCATCTTCGACAACTTTATATATCATTCCCATTTCTTTAGCTTCCATTGAAGAGATAGAATCTCCGGTCATCATCAATGCCATTGCATTGCGTAAGCCAATTAATCTTGGTAAAAAGTATGTTCCACCTGAATCGGGAATAAGTCCTATTTTACTAAATGCCTGAATGAATTTAGCAGATTGACTTGCTATTACTAAATCGCAAGCCAAGGCAATATTTGCTCCTGCACCAGCTGCTACTCCATTAACTCCTGCAATTACTGGCTTCGGGCAGTGGCGTATTTTTAAAATTATTGGGTTATATTGTTCCGTGAGAATAGTTCTCATACTAGGAGCATTAGGTCCATTTGCTTCTTTCAAATCTTGTCCTGAGCTGAAGGCTTTACCATGAGAAGTAAGGACAACAACTCTTACAGAGTCATTGTTAGAACAGTAATCAAGGGCATCCTGTACTTCTTTTGCCATAGCCATATTGAATCCATTGTAAACTTCTGGTCTATTTAGTATAATATTAAATACGCCTTCGATTTGATCTGTAATTATATTATGCATATCCATTATTGAACGAAGTTAGCTATATCTTTAATATGGTCAAAATTAAATTTTAACGAAAAGCAAACTTGCTTTAAATAATTCCTTGAATCAGCTCTATAGATACTTCTAATATTCTCAGAATGGAATATTGGTAAGTAAATATCAAAAAATTCTGGAATAAGATGTAATTGAATCCCTCCACTATAAAGGGTAATCATTTCTTTGACACCATTATTGACCGAAGACACGGAGGCAATATCAAAGTATGGCCTAAATATTTGCCCAATAAATTTTATTGGAAGATCAGAACTAAAATTGGCCGCCAATAAAAAAGAATTCGTATTGCCCAGATTGGTACGTTGCGCAACTCCAGGAGCAATTTTTAATCCACCCTGCCGTATTTCTATTTGTTGTGACCACAACCCCTGAGACGCTGTTCTACCTAAAAAATCATTCTCATTGGTATAATCTAAATAGCCTTGAAAAGCGGCACCTGATGATCCTCGGATAAATCGTTGATCGTTCCTACTTCCTATAGAATTTCTATTTCCTTCTGTGTTCATTGGGAAAAATGAAGTGGCAATTCTTGTGTTAAAATATCTTCGTTTAGCCCATCGAATGCTCTTATTCACTTCAATATCTAGTCTAATATATTGGGCGGTTTTATTTAAATTATAAGTCGAGTTATATTTTTCATAATAAGCTTCTGCTTTAAGATTGAATGGTCCAAGCAAGGCTGGTATAGAGTAATAGTATTTCAACTTGTGAATATTATTTTGTACATTCTTTTTATGAAAACCGCTATCGAGAATTGAATATTCAAATATCTTGTCTTGTACATGAAAGA
>JBDSHL010000459.1:0-2151 GCA_039918515.1 Saprospiraceae bacterium
TAATTAAAACCGAAATCAATTACACCAATAGCAATCGTATCGCCAAGTTCATTTATTCCCCCTTTATTATAACACCACACTTCTTCAAATCCCATGTAAGCGAAATTCCATTGATCCTTATAGTTTGGATCGTTGGGCTTGCAACCTCGAGCATTCAATTTTTTGTTTGGTGAATAAGAAATAATGTATGGTTTTGATTTAAGAAAATTAAGTTCCTCTTCTATAGTGAATTTAATGTCAAAACGGATAAGGTAAAAATGAGCAACTTTATTCAATTCTTCTAAAACAAAATCATTCCCATTAGTAGAGTTGATAAGCTGTTTGGTATTTTCAGATTTCAAAAACTGTATGACGTATTCATGAGGAATCACAGAATTGCTTCCAAAAGACCTGGAGTTAATCGAGATAAGCATTAAAAATACTAAGGCAATATTTTTCATCTTATTAGGGAGATTAGATTACAAAGATAGTAAAAAGACATAATTAAATGGCTGCCATACCAACTAAATGCTTCACCATCAACTTTGATAGTCTTTATTGTTTTAAACACTTCTGATTCTGTGGCCTTGAAAGGGTAGGGCTCAGACGATAAAAAGACGTAATCAGGGTTTAAGGATTGTATCTCTTCTAAGTTCGTTATGGGGTATCTGGTCCTATTGCCAAAAACATTCTTGAACCCTGCCTCTTCTAGCATAGAATGAATAAAAGTATCCTTCCCAATACTCATATATGGATCTTTCCAAATGAGGTAACATACTGAGATTTTCCGATTTGTTTTAAGCAACTGTAATTCATTTCTGGCTTTATCAATCTTATCCATAATAATTATTGCTTCTTTTTTCCTGTTGCAAATTAACCCAAGTTGATCAATCATGTGAAACGCTTCTTTAACATTTGAAATATCACTAATCCAAACTGGAAACCTTTTAGCAATCCATTCAATATCTTGCTCGTTATTTTCTTCTTTATTTGCAATAATGAGATCGGGATTCAGTGATTCAATAAGTTCAAGTTTGAGTTTTTTAGTTCCTCCAACTTTGGTTTTATTTTTGAACCAATCTGAAGGATGGATGCAAAATTTGGTGATACCAACTACCTGTTCTTCTAATCCAAGTTGATACAATAATTCCGTTTGCGAAGGCACAATTGATATAATTCTTTGAACGGGTGAAGAAATTTTAACCTGACGCTGAAGTTGATCTATAAAAATCATCAATTATTTTACTTCATCTACCAATATCAAAATATTATTCTTCAATGCTAGTCTTCCAAGATGAGAAATGCCTAATGATTGTAGATTAAGTAAGACTTCCCAATGAGCATTGTTGTTGTTATAGTACATGATCTTAGAATCATTTGTACAAATGATTCTACCTTTTGCATCAATTAAGAAATCTTCTGAATGAAGTGGCATATTTGAAAGGGTAATCATTTTTTGAGTTTCAATATTATACGATTTCAAAATCCATTGATCCTCTAAAATTTTATGCACAAAAAGAATTTCATTGTTGCTAATAGCCTCGAATGTTCTTCCAATATTTGAGGCAAATATTTTCTTTTCTTTGGTTTTACTATTACAAATGGCCATCAGGTTATTTGGCGAATCAACTAAAAAACAAGCCCAAAGATCATTATCAATCAACCTATAATAACCTATCTGACCAACCTTGTCCAAAATGACTTTCTTAAAACTTCCATTTTGTGAATTGAAAGCGACTAACTTCTGTATCGTATCTTTTGGATCGATATGTACACAAGTTATGTCAAAAGAAATTTTCGGATTTATTCTTGGACTATAGTCCTTACCAATATTTTGAATTAAATTAATATAGGTTTGCTTGGATAGATTGAGCTTATAAATATCTGTATTATCTGAAGTTTTAGTTTGGACAGAACACAATACTTCATCATCGTTGATAAAAAATGGTTGATTGTTATAGGAAGAAAGATTAAATGAATTTAGAAATTCAATTCTATTTACATGCCAATCCGAACTACTTGCATCTTCTAAATAAATAGCATACAAATTAGTTTTTGGAAGATCCTGAGCATTGAGAACTATCCATGACCATTGAAAAATAATTGCTAAAATAAATTTCATCCAATAATATTAGTTTGCATTAGGTGAAGTAAAAATACGATTCCAGTTGA
>JBDSHL010000460.1:0-6478 GCA_039918515.1 Saprospiraceae bacterium
ATATCTTCCAAAGTTAATGGTAAATATTGTGCTAATTCCTGAAGTGTAGCATCGGAAAAGATTAAATACGGTGGGACCTTCTCGATTTGTGCCAATCGCGTTCTAATAACTTTAAGATTTGCAAAAAGTGATCCCTGAACAGCAACTGAATTTGGATTGCGAGATTGAACGTTACTTTTTACCTCTGCTTCTTTCAATCGAATAATAACCTGTTCATTATTAAACAATACATAATTCGTTCGCGAATCTAATTTCAATAATGGATATTCCCCATTGCTAATTCTTAGGTAAGACAAACGAATTAATTCATTAATATATTTTTTACAAAGCTCCTTTGATAGATTCGAAATGGTACCATATGTTTTGAGTGACTGATGTTCTACGCGAGTGGATTTGCTTCCTTTTAGAAAATCTATCACATAATTTATTCCAAAGCGTTCTTGTAACCTAATAACTGCACTTAATATTTTTTGTGCTTCAATAGTAATGTCTTTTTCGACAAATGTTGATAAACAATAATCACAATTTCCACAATAATCAGAAGTCTTTTCATTAAAGTATTGTAGTAAAAATTGTCTACGACAGCCTTGATTTTCGCAATAATTGATTATTTTATTAAGTTTATCCAATAGTATTTTACTTTGTTCTGGGTGATCTTCAATTTGTGTGAATTTTTTTAATTTAAAAATATCCCCTTTACTATAATAGAGAATTGCTTCACTATCCAATCCATCACGTCCAGCCCTTCCGGTCTCTTGGTAATAACCTTCTATATTCTTTGGAAGATCGGCGTGAATGACATATCGAACATTACTTTTGTCAATTCCCATTCCAAAAGCTATGGTCGCTGTAATTACTTTTATACGATCATTTATAAAATCATCTTGCCGATGATCTCGGATTTCACGAGTCAAGCCTGCGTGGTAAGCCTGCGCTGGAATTTTATCTTTACTTAATAATTCTGCTAACTCCTCGGTCCCATTTCTTGAGAGACAATATATAATTCCACTGTCATCTTTATGTTGTCTAACATAATTCAACAAATCTTGATAATAATTCAATTTAGCTTTAACGGTATATTTGATATTTGCACGATCAAAGGAATTTCGATAAATGGTTGAGTTTTCAATGTGAAGTCGCAATACTATATCTGATTGTGTCTGCAGATCAGCTGTTGCAGTGAGTGCCATAATAGGAACTGCAGGGAAGTATGTTTTTAATCTTCCTAATATCAGATATTCAGGTCTAAAATCATGCCCCCATTGACTTATGCAATGTGCTTCATCAATGGCAATTAAGTTAAGTGGTAGAGCTTGAAAAAGTTTGATTAAAGATTTATCATTCATCAACTTTTCAGGAGCGAGATATAATAATTTAAGTTGGTTATTTTTGAGCTGTTCAATGATCTCATTTTGTTCGAATGGAGTTTGTGTAGAATTAATAAAGGCTGCGGGTATTTTATTTTGATTCAATGCATCCACTTGATCTTTCATCAATGCAATCAATGGTGAAATAACCAATACAAAACCTTTATTAGCTATTGCTGGAACCTGATAACATAATGATTTTCCTCCACCTGTTGGCATAATGACCAAGCAGTCTTTTTGTTCTAAAGCTGATTGAATGATGATTTCTTGATTTAATTTGAAATCGTCGAAACCGAAGTATTTCTTTAAGAGTTCTTTGGTGTTCATAGCTGCAAAGCTATGAATTAGTTGTAGAGATTATACTTGGTTTGTAATTTATACCTAATTTGGAAGATGTGAAATTCTGTTAAGATTTCAGATCATTTAGGAATCTAATTATTTTTTACTAATTTTATAAGCATAAGTTCTATTATGATCATCTTCTAGTTTAATAATGTATACACCGCTAATAAACTGGCTAATATCAATTTCTGCACTGTTGCTCGATTTATCTTTTATTCGATTATCTAAAACTAATTTTCCATCAACTTGATAGACATTTATTGATTTTATTTTTGAACTCTTAGACTGAATAATAATATGGTCATCTGATATAGAATGTATAGAAATATTCTCTTCGTCATTTATTTGCTTCGTTTTTAAAATATCAAAATCATACATCATTAAATCTTTCTTGTAAGATATTTCATCTTCCCCACATGTAAAATATACTTTATCATCAATCATAAATGACCCTGGAGCCCATCGACTTCCTCCAGGATGAGGTGTTAATTGCTTCCAGCTGTTACCTATTGGGTCATATTCATAAAATTCACCTTCGTCCATATATCCATGATCATCACCCTGTCCGCTTAAGATATATCCCTTACCATTAAAGTTAAATTGTGTTCCAGCAACGCGCCCTTCATCTGGCAATACAAGCATTTCCTTCCATGAATTGTTACTTGGATCAAACCTATAAAGATCATTGTATATCATTTCTCCATGACCCATTCCAACATATGCATAAGGTTCAATTCCGAATTGGTATGGATGATGTCTTGCAGAACCTGGGAAATCTGCCATTCTTCGCCATTTATTTGAATCAATACTGTATTCCCACCAATCATTTAGGTTCATAAATGTTGCTCCAAATCCTAACCCAACGAATATTTTATTATTCACTGCTACCAAGGCAGGATGAATTCGCCCTTCACAAGGACATGAATCTCTCATAACCCATGTATCTGTGTTATTATAGTATTCCCATAAATCCGACTTATAAGTTCCATTACTGTCAACTCCAAAGCCGGCAAATGCCTTGTTATTATAATTTAATCCTATTGCTAAGGTTCTAGGGCCACCTGGAAATTTTCGCAATCCTGTCCATTCATCCTTAGCAGGATTATATCTATAAAAATCTTCCAGAAAATCGGTTGGGCTTGATCCCAACCCAACAAAGCCGAATCCATCCTGAGCAAATGTTACTGGATGATGCCTTTCTGATGCTGAATCAGGAAGAGATTTAAGTATTTTCCAACCTTGAGCGCTATTATAGCCACTTATCATTAAAGATAATAGGATAGAGACGAATTTATAATATTGATGCATCATACAAATTAAAACATTATCTAAACTCAAATGTTTAAATACCTAATTTTTAAGTAAACTGGGAACTTTATTAAAAGACTAGGTTATTTTACACTATTTATAAAATAATTCATTGATGTTTTTGTAGTTTCCGATTTGTATTTAGGAGGGTTATTAGACGTGTTTTATTTATTTGCTTAAAAATTAAGTTTATTAATATTCAATAATGAGAAAAATAGGATTAATAGGTGCAGGAACAATGGGACAAGGAATAATTCTAGCTGTCACTTCTTCTAATTGCGATGTTTTCGTATATGAATCTTATGAAAATAATATCCTAAAAGCAAAATCCAATATTCAGAAATACTTTGACAAAGAAATTTCTAAATCCAAATTGACAGAAACTGATTGTGCACAATTAAATTCGCGAATTCATTTTGTAAAAAATATCAATGAATTGTATTCATGCGATTTAGTCATCGAAGCAATCATTGAAGAGCTTGAATCTAAGAGAAATTTATTTAATCAATTGTCAACCATTGTTTCTGAATCTTGTATTTTAGCAAGCAATACTTCTTCACTCAGTATAAGTTCTCTGGCTTCGTGTGTAAGTAATCCGGAGAGATTTATTGGAATGCATTTTTTCAATCCTGCACATTTAATGAAACTCGTAGAAATTATTCCTGCGATCCAAACTTCCGAACATACCGTCTCAATAACAAAAGATTTTTTATTGGAATGTAATAAACTTCCTGTAATTGCACAAGATACCCCTGGTTTTATAGTCAATAGAATTGCACGTCCATATTATGGTGAAGCGATAAAAATCTTTGAAGAAGGAATTGCAGATCCAATTGACATAGATTGGGCAATGAATGAAGCGGGATTTAAAATGGGGCCGTTTACTTTAATGGATTTTATTGGACACGATATAAATTATCACGTCACTGAAATTGTATACTCAGCATTCTATCAAGATCCTAAATACAGACCTTCGTTTACTCAAAAAAGATTGGTCGAAGCTGGTTACTTAGGTATTAAGTCTGGAAAAGGCTTTTATAATTATTCCGACCAAACCCAAAAGCCTAATGTAAAAATAAGTGCTGAACTTGCAAAAACTATATCAGACAGAATAATCATCATGTTGATCAATGAAGCTGCTGATGCTTTGTTTTTCAAAATCGCAAGTAAGGAAGATATTGAAACGTCCATGACGAAAGGAGTAAACTATCCTAAAGGATTATTGGAATGGGCCGATGAAATTGGTATTGCAAATTGTGTAACACAAATGGATGAACTTTTTACATATTATCATGATCCAAGATATCGCTGCAGCGCATTACTGAGAAACATGGCAAACAACAATCAAAAATTCTTTTAACGAATGATCAATATACCAGAAGAGGTTTTTCATAAAATGTTCAAAAAGGATGGCTTCAGTCAATGGTTAGGTATTGAGGCACTAAAAATAGAATTGGGGCATTGTATATTGACCATGAAAGTTCGCAAAGAAATGCTTAACGGTCATGACGTCGCACATGGTGGTATAGTTTATTCATTGGCAGACAGTGCTTTTGCTTTTAGTTGTAATAGTTATAATCGAATTAGCTTAAGTATTGAAACTTCTATTACACATTGTAAAGCTATTAAGGAAAATGATTTTCTTACTGCAGAAGCTAATTTAATTAGTCAATCTAATAAGATCGGAACTTATCAGGTTATTGTACATAATCAAGACAAAGAAATTGTAGGAATATTTAAAGGAGTGTGTTATCGCACTTCAAAAAATTTAATTGAAGAATGAAAAATTCATATGTCATTTCAGGATGCAGAACAGCCATAGGTTCTTTGGGAGGAAGTTTAGCCTCAATTAGAACAGATGATCTAGCTGCACATGTAATTCATGAATTAATTATTAGAAATCCACAAATCAATCCAAGTGAAATAAGTGATGTAATTCTTGGTTGTGCCAATCAAGCAGGAGAAGATAATAGAAATGTTGCAAGAATGGCATCTCTATTAGCAGGATTACCGCAGACTGTTCCTGGAGAAACGGTCAATAGACTATGTGCATCTGGGATGTCGGCAGTGATACATGCACATCGCGCCATTCAAAGTGGAGATGGCAATTTATTTATAGCAGGTGGAGTTGAAGGGATGACAAGAGGACCATGGGTTATTTCGAAAACTACAAGTGCTTATGGCAGAGATGCCAAAATGTATGATTCATCCTTTGGTTGGAGGTTCATTAACCCGAAAATGGAAAACACTTTCGGATGTGATAGTATGGGTGAAACAGCTGAGAACTTAGCTCAAAAATTTAATATTTCCCGAGAAGATCAAGATAAGTTTGCAGTCTGGTCTCAACAAAAATATGCAATAGCACAAGAAAAAGGAAGATTCAAACATGAAATTTATGCTTTAGAAATTCAAATAAGCAAAACAGAAAAAAAATTATTCGATACCGATGAATTTCCTAAACCAACAACAAGCCTTGAGGCATTGTCCAAATTAAAACCAGCATTTAATCCTCAAGGAACAGTTACTGCTGGAAACTCTTCCGGACTTAATGATGGTGCTGCTGTATTGCTGATCGCAGATGACCTTGCAATAAAAAATAATAGTCTTGAACCTTTAACGCGAATAATTAGTTCCGCTGTTGTTGGAGTAGAACCAAGAATCATGGGAATCGGACCTGTTGAAGCGAGTAAATTAGCCTTAGCAAAAGCAAATCTATCACTTGATCAAATGGATCTAATTGAAATCAATGAAGCTTTCGCAGCGCAAGTCTTAGCTTGTACAAGAACCCTTGAATTGCAAGATAATGATCCTCGAATTAATCCTAATGGTGGCTCCATTGCTTTAGGACATCCTCTTGGAATGTCTGGCGCTCGTTTAATTCACACCGCTTCACTTGAGTTGAAATTAAATAATAAAAAGTACGCTCTTTGTACAATGTGCATTGGTGTTGGCCAAGGTTACGCTGTAGTTATAGAAAGAATTTAATTAAATTATAAGAGTTAATAAAAATGAATTCAACATTAAGATCTTGGATTGCAGGCGCTGATGAATCAGATTTTCCTATTCAAAATTTACCCTTAGGAATTTTTTCAATCCATCAAGATAGAAAAGTTTGTACAAGAATTGGAAATCAAATTGTGGATTTAAGTTTGCTTCATGCCAATAAATTATTGGATGGTCTTGACATTTCAATCGATGTTTTAAATTCAGAAGTTTTAAATTCCTTAATTGCCATTGGTAAAAATAAAACCAGAGCATTACGACAAAGACTTGTTGAACTACTTGAATTAAATACTTCTTCAAATAAAGACCATATTGCATCTTGTATGCATCCAATTGATAAAGTGAAACTTCATATTCCTTTTAGGATAGGAGATTATACAGATTTCTACAGCAGTAAAGAGCATGCCACGAATGTTGGAATAATGTTCCGTGATCCTGCGAATGCTTTACTTCCTAAC
>JBDSHL010000461.1:0-4309 GCA_039918515.1 Saprospiraceae bacterium
AACTAAGTCAATTCGGATGTTTTTACTATAATCTTAGTATAAAAAAGTGGTATAAACTTTCAAAAAAAAGTGATTGTGATGATTTTTATATTTTATTAAACAAATATATAAGTACTAAATTGAATTAATCCTTGTCGTTACAACAGCTATATAGATAGCGTTTCAGATTCAAGTCTCCTTTCGATAATCTTGATCGAGCTGAATTGGCTAATAAGAATTTAGAATAGTTATACAATTTCCATAGGTACTATTTAGACTTGCATCAATGGTTTTAAAATTAAGTTATGGATGTTTAAATATTTGCTGATTACAGAAATATAAAAGAAATTTAATTGTTATATTTTGAAAATATAGTAGCATGAAAACAAGAGTTGAACCTTTATCGAAGATGCTAAATAAGGACGTAGGCTGGAGCCTACGCCGAGCCTGAGAGACCACTTGAGACAATAAACGCGATAAAACATTTTTTTCAATAAAAAAATCTCAAAGACAGTTCACCATCTTTGAGATTTTTATACTTTTAAGTTTATTTTACATTTTCTTTATAAAGGCTGCTTCTCCCTTAGCTTTTAATTTACTAAGAGTTGCTTTAGCTGCTGCTTCTGATTCATATTGGCCAGCAATTGCAGAATAACTGGATGAATTATTAAATACTTTTTTCATGGCATTAAAAAATCCTAATTTCTTCAGTTTGGCCACTTGATTGTCTGCATTAGAAGGAACTAAAAAGCTTCCACTCACCACATAATAATGTCCATGGTTATTGCTTGATGCAGCAGTAGTACCATTTGATTTAGTCGATTCCTTAACAGACGACTTAGGGCTTACCTTAGATTGTTTCTTTGCTACCGCTTTTGTTTCAGTTTTCGCAGCAACTTTAGTTTCTACTTTAGAAGTTTTCGTTTCAGTTTTGGCAGCAACTTTAGTTTCTGCCTTCGCAACATGAATTTCCTCAACAGGTTTGTTACTTGATATTTTGGGTGCCGATTCGTGCATTACCACTGGTTTAGCCACAGGCGAAACATTTTCGACAACTTGTGTTCCAGATTGAGGTATGGGCACATCTGTATCAGGTCCGACTTTATTAGGAAGTTCACCAGTAAGCCCTAGAATAATGCTGTCTTCTGCGCTAAAAGGCAGCGCTTCACTGCTTGTATCTACATAAGATTGTTCGGTGACTTCGTTAGAATTTGGGGTCTCCGACGGAGCTTTGAATTTCTTGTAAATCATTACAGAGATCGTTACTACCAATAATCCGAGTAAGACATAAAGTAGCACATTTATTAAATTCTTCATATTTTTAATATATTTTACTGCAAAAATACAACATTTTATAGATTATAAAAATATTAAATATGTTTTTTATGACAAAAGCCCTTTCTAATGACCTATTTTAGCGTTAAAACCATGTTAAAATCGAAAAGACAGCAAACAGGACGTCAAATTCAACCGTTTTGTCCTTATTAAAAACTAAACAGCTCATATTATGAAATCACTTATATCCTATGTATTCGCAGGTCTCATCGGAGGATTCGCAGTACTTGCTGGTAATCAATGGTTAAATAAGACAGAAAAAAATTACGAGCAAACAGGTCAATATGCAAGAAAGGTAAATGAAACTCCTACTATTGCAATGGTTGGTCCTGATTTTACTATTGCAGCAGATAGAGCCCTTGAAGTAGTTGTTCAAATCAATGCCCAGGAAAGCCAGAAACTTGCCCAGCAGAAAGAAGAAGAAAACAGAAAAAACAGTCCTTTTTTTAATGATCCAATGCTCAAGCAATTTGGATTTGCATTTGGTAATCCATATGGTCAGTATTATCCCAAAAAAGGAAGCGGAAGCGGGGTAATTATTTCGAATGATGGATACATCGTTACTAATAATCACGTGGTGGAATTTGCAGATGATATTGAAGTTATTCTCAAGAATGGCAAAAAATATTCTGCTAAAAAAATTGGTGTGGATCCTAGGACTGACCTAGCTGTATTAAAAATTGAAGAGTCTGGATTACCTGTATTAATAATGGGCAATTCTGATCAACTTAGAGTTGGTGAATGGGTATTAGCAGTTGGAAACCCATTTGGATACCTAACTTCTACAGTGACTGCTGGCATTGTGAGCGCTAAAGGAAGGAATCTTAACCTGATTAATCAACAAGAAGAAGATGAATATTCTCAATTTTTCAATAATAAACAAGTTCCTGGACAAAAAGGAATTGAAGAATTTATTCAGACGGATGCCGCTGTGAATGCAGGAAATAGTGGTGGTGCTCTTGTGGATGCTCAAGGAAGGCTTGTTGGAATAAACTCTGCAATTGCTTCTAAAACAGGCTATTACAGTGGTTATTCATTTGCCATTCCCGTCAACCTCATGAATAAAATAGTAAAGGAATTAATTAATAACGGAAGTTTTGAAAGAGGAAGGCTAGGAATTCAAATTTCAGAAATAGATGAAGAAAGTATGAAGACTATGAACCTTTCTTCAAAAAATGGCGTTATAATTGAAAGTATTGAGGACAATAGTTCTGCAAAATATGCTGGTTTACTTCCTAAAGATGTAATTGTAGGCATTGACAGTAAAGACATTAATAATTACGAAGATTTGCAAAAAGCTATTGGACTCACTAAATTAAATGAGACCATACAGGTAAAGATTATTAGGTCTGGTGTCATGAAGGAAATAGCAGTAAGAATCCGTAAAGGATTATAGGAATAATTTTGTAGCTTTCTATAAAGTTGGTTTTTCGTTTTGTTTGAAGGTCCCAGTCAGCAATGGCTGGGATTTTTTTTTGTAACTTATTATTTAGTTCTATTAAATGTACTTATAAGTGCGAATAAAGTCATACTTAGACGCTTTAATTGATGTATTCTTTCCGGTACTATGTATAGCCTGTGATTCCCGATGCGATGAGTCTAAGGAATTGTTCTGTTTTAAGTGTCAAAATCTTCAAAGTCCGACCTCACTTCACCTTAGAAAAGAGAATGAGTTTACCGATCATTTCATTGGAAGATTGAAATTGCATACAGCGGCAGCCTTGTATTATTATACTCCAGGCGGAATAGTTCACCAATTATTAGAACAAATAAAGTATCGTTCTAAGCCTCACATCGCTGATAAAATTGGCAAGTATTATGGCAACATGTTAACTGAAAGTCCTTGGTTTCACGACATTGATTTAATCCTTCCAGTACCTCTTCATCCCAAGAAACAAGCCAAAAGAGGTTACAATCAATGTGAAGTTTTTGGTAAGTCTATTGCAGAAGCACTTTCTAAAGAATTTCAGAATAACATCCTCATTAAGTTACACGACAGTACAAGTCAAACTGAAATGGGAAGACTTGAAAGAACACGAAATATGAATAATACTTTTGCATTAAGTTCGAAAGAAAAACTGTTTAATAAAAATATATTGCTCATTGATGATGTCATGACAACAGGAGCAACATTAGAAGCATGTGCGAATGAAATTTTAAAGGCTAGACCTCAATCTATATCATTTCTAACCATTGCTATTGGAAAATAAGGAATTTAATTATCAGAACTAATGAAATGATTACCTTCGCGACGTCATAAACCACATATGAAATATCTTTTGGAATTAGACCGTGTTCACAAGGAATACAAAAATCTTATTGCTGTAAATCAGGTCAGTTTTAAAGTCCCTGAATCACGCATTTTTGGATTACTTGGACCCAATGGCGCTGGTAAAACCTCCTTGATCAGAATTATTACTGGAATTACTCAACCAGACAGCGGTACAGTCAAATTTGATCAACAAATTATGAATAGCAGTCTCAATTCTCAGATCGGGTATATGCCTGAAGAAAGAGGCTTATATAAAAAAATGATTGTTGGAGAACAATTAATCTACCTCTGCAGATTGAAAGGATTAAGTCGAAAAGATTCAGAAGTTTCAGTAGCCCATTGGATGAAGAAATTTGAAATAGAATCCTGGTGGAATAAAAAAGTTGAAGAACTTTCCAAGGGAATGTCTCAGAAGATTCAGTTTATTGCAACCATTGCACATAAACCTAAATTAATAATATTAGACGAACCATTCTCTGGATTAGATCCCATTAATACAAACTTAATTAAGGATGAGATTATTCAATTAAAGAACGAAGGAGCAAGTATTCTTTTTTCTACTCATCGAATGGAACAAGTTGAAGAATTATGTGAGGAAATAGTTCTGATCAATAAAGGAAAAAATGTTCTGAGTGGCCCTGTTCATGATATTCGCCAACAATATCGAGAAAGTTTATTCGAAGTCGAACTTGATAAACAAATTGATCCTAACTTATTATCTGA
>JBDSHL010000462.1:0-2005 GCA_039918515.1 Saprospiraceae bacterium
TTTTATAGGCTAAACCAGAGGTTGTACAAGCACCTGAGAGCCTACCTTCACCATCTAAAGCCAGGATTCCAATGGTATCATGGCTCTTCGAGTCTATTTTTGGAACATATTTATTATTTAATTTCCACGTCTCATAACTTGCCTTTGCCTTATCTGTTAAAAGATCTACTTCTTTAAATCCATTCTCGATAGCAAATAGCTTTGCTCCTTCGCCAGCTAAATATACATGAGGAGTTTTCTCCATAACCAATCTTGCTACAGAAATGGGATGCAGTATACCTTCTAGAAAAAACACTGAACCTGCATTTCCTTTGTGATCCATAATGCAGGCATCTAAGGTGACAATTCCTTCTCTATCTGGGAATCCTCCATATCCTACTGAAGTGTCTTCTGGATCAGCTTCTGGAACCATAGCTCCTTTTTCAACGGCATCAAGCGCTGTTCCATTGTTTTTTAAAACTTCCCAAGCTGCCTTTACTGCTTTTTGATTGTTCCATGTGGCAATAACTGTTGGCAGAGGATACTGCTTCTTCAATATCTCTAAGTTTATTAAATCTCCAAGAATTGAAAGTCCAGCTACTGAAAGACCAGTATCTTTAATAAATTTTCTTCTTTCCATTATTCAAAATTGACTTTTATTTCGTCCATAAATACCCAACTATCGGATCCTGCAGAAAGATGCCATGTCGGTAATTTGCCTGGATTATAAATAATTAACTTTATGAATCTGTTCCCATTTAACTTTTCTGATCGAAAAATATGGTCTCTACTCGTATTATTGTCTTGTTCAATCGTATTGGTGATCAACTGATTTCTTTTAAAATTCTTTCCATCCTTTGAAACCTGTATTTCAATTTTGCTCGGAAACAAAATCCATGAACCTTGATCTTGCAAACATCTTATACTAATGTCCTTTGGATTAATTCCTTCTTGAATTTCAAGCATAATTTCAATGTCTTTGCCCCAGAATCCTTGCCAATGACCATCTCTAAAATCTAGACTACCGTCTATCCCATTAAATAAAGCATCTTCTCCTCCAGCATTATAGGGTTGATCATATTTAGTCATTACTTGATATTTGAAGCCTCTTGGCTTAAGTTTAAATTCTGAAACAAGCCATGGAGCATTCTTTGTTCTATTTCTAAAAAAAAGAGTTAGGGGTTTATAAATTGAAATTGGTGCTTTGTAAGTATATTTTTCATTAAGAGATGTATCAAATGAATATTCAATTTCAGAATGATTAAAACTTCCTAATTGTACTAAAGTGCTATCCATAAATACTTCCTCTCCAGAACTTATGTAAGGCATTGGTTGGAATGTCGACTTACTCATTAAAGGAGTTTCCTCTTGCCAATAATTCTGATAGCTGAATTCAAACTTTACTTGATCGCCTGGCTTTAACTGTATTTCTTTTCGTTGTTCTTTTTCATTAATGTACACCTTGCTTAAATATTTTGAATCTTCAATCCCTTTTGAATTAAATAAGATGGGCTTTTCATTGGGAAGTTTTATCTGTACTTTTTGAAATTGGGGAATGCCAAGATGATATTGACTTATAATTGGATTTACTGGATAGAAGCCTAAACAAGAAAAAACATACCAAGCAGACATTTGGCCACAGTCTTCATTTCCACACAATCCTTCCGGTGCGTTTGTATAAAATTTATTTATTATTTCCTGAACTCGAAGTTGGCATTTGTCATTTCTGTTACAATCATCATATAAATAAGCTACATGATGGCTTGGTTCGTTTCCATGTGCATATTGCCCAATTAATCCCGTAATATCTGATTGATCTCTTCCTGTCATTTTACTTGAACTTAAAAAGAGACTATCTAGTTTTTTTTCTAAATTTTTACCATATCTTTTTTTGTCTTTGTTTTTTGCTTGAATAAATTCTGAATCATTCAAATTCAAACATTCGATTATGCCTTCAATATCATGATGGGCTCCAAATTCATATTGCCAAGCATTGGCTTCTGTATAATTAAAATTAACTTCCGTC
>JBDSHL010000463.1:0-2832 GCA_039918515.1 Saprospiraceae bacterium
ATTTGCAACTCTTTTAACGAAAAATGGATCAGCTTAGTTTTCAATATCCAACATATTATCTAATTCTCTGCTTTGCTCTGGCAATCGGAGGAGGATTCCTTCTTTATTTTAAGAGTAAAAGTCTTCAGGATAGACCTGAGTGGCAAAGGTTTGTACTTGCAGTCTTAAGAGCCACGACTTTATTTCTCCTTGCCATTTTGCTAATGAATCCAATTCTAAAGAGATTCATAAATGACGTCAAAAAACCACAACTAGCTATAGCCATTGATCAAAGTGCTTCAATGATTCAGAAAGATTCAACTTGGATTAAAGAATTCAATAAGTCTTTAAGTAAATTAAAAGATGACCTTTCTGATAAGTATCAAATTGATCAATTTCAATTTGGAGCTAAAGTTAGTAAGGAAAACCTAAGCTCTGGGCTCAGTAAAAGAAGCAATATTGATGAAGCCTTAAATACCATTTCTGATCAATCTAATCCTCAGTTGCTTAAAGGAGTCATTCTGCTCTCAGATGGAATTTATAACAGTGGCAAAAATCCGTATTACAATGGACTGTGTCAGACCACGCCAATTTATTCTTTATTTCATGGGGACAGCATCCAAGAGAAAGATTTAGTTATCCAAAGGGTATATCACAACGATATCATTTACTCAGGTGACAAATTTTCAACACAAATAGACTTACAAGGATGGTTTGCCAATAATGAATTATTAAAATTCAAACTGGAAAAATTAGTAAATAATAGCTGGAAAAGCATTTTCGAATCCTCAGACAAAATCAACTCCAACAGTTATTTCATCACTAAAGAAGTAATCAATGAAGCCAATAGTCCAGGCATTTATAAATATAGAGCAGTTTGCACTCCTATTAGTGGTGAAAGAAATATTAAGAATAATACACAGTATTTTTTTATTGAAGTCTTGGATGCGAGAAAAAAAGTTCTACTTTATGCGCTAGGCCCACATCCAGATCTCTCTGCCATTAAAAATGCTCTTGAATCCAATAAAAATTATCAAGTAGAAATCAAATATGCACCCCAAAACTTAGAGAAATTAGAATCCTACAACTTGGTGCTTTTTCATCAACTCCCTTCAAGTGGATTCAGTATAAAGTCTATTCTAAATATCTTAAATAGCTATCAGATTGCGCGCTTCTTTATACTTGGTTCATCTACGAATCTAAGTGAATTCAATTCGTCTCAAGATCTTCTTAAAATTATCGGATCAGGAACTAACCCAAATGAAGCCCAGGCCATCATCAATAAGGTTTTTAATAACTTCACTTTTAGTGAATTTTTAGAAAAAAATATTATTACCTATCCACCCATTAATACACCTTTTGGTAATTACGAAACTGATCCAACGGCGAACATACTATTATATCAAAGAATTGGAAAAATTGATACCAAATATCCTTTGCTTCTATTCAATGATAAAAATGGAATTAAGACTGGCGCTTTATGTGGTGAAGGAATTTGGAAATGGAAATTTAACGAATTCGTTCAATCAAATTCTTTCAATTCTTTCTTTGAATTGATTTCCAAATCTGTTCAATATGTTTCTACTAAGGAAGATCGACGCAAGTTTAAGGTTATTGTCAATAAGAATGTACTTTCAGAAACTGAAGAACTCATTATCAATGCGGAATTGTACAACAATAACTATGAAAGAATTAATACTCCAGACGTAACGCTTAATATTATTTCCAGCGATAAAAATAAGTTCGATTATGTTATAGGTAAAAAAGAAAATTATTATGAAATTAATATTGGCACATTACCACCAGGTGATTATAGATATATTGCCAAGACCAATTGGAATGACAAAGCTCAAATTGCAGAAGGTAAGTTTTCTATAATAGAAGATGATATTGAATTGAATAATCTTGTGGCGAGACCCGACCTTCTAAGAGGCCTTTCTGATAAATCAAATGGAAAGTTCTTTTTCTCAAATCAACTTGAAGCGTTATCTCAACTGCTTAATTCTGAAGATCGCAATAAACCAATTCTTTTTCAAACTCTTGACATCCATCAATTCATAGATAGAAAATGGATATTATTCCTCATTCTAGTCTTACTAACTTGTGAATGGTTTTTTAGAAGATATTGGGGATCTTATTGATCCTTACTCAATTTATAAGGAAGTTAATTGAAAAAATTATTTTGGGGTTTCAAAATAAAATATGAGCACTCAAAGTATTGATCAACTACAATATTCTTTACTTCAACCCAGTTATTAAATTATTAAAATATTATTACCTATAGAATATCTGGAGTTGATATTAATAAGGTGACTTAATATTAATAATTTATTCATTCAGTTTGGCGTCCATAAAATATTAGAATAAAAATGAGTTAATGGAAATGCCTACTACAAGGAGTTTTACAAGTTTATTGAATATTAATTTTCAAAAATCTTTAAAAATTTGTTTTTTCAAAATCCAAATTGAAAATAGCGGCGTATACATCTCGTAACAAATTAAAAATGAAATTATGAAAATTGTAAAAAGTATCTAAGTGTATTGTTAGTAGTAACAACTATCCAATTAGCACAATCCCAAAGCATGGACAAAACCATTAAAGTAGGTGGAGAAGCCATGTATCCTGCCAAAGTCATCGTAGACAACGCGGTGAACTCTAAGGCGCACACCACTTTGGTAGCAGCAGTTAAAGCAGCTGATCTTGTAGGCACCTTAAAAACAAAAGGACCTTTTACCGTATTTGCACCTACCAACGATGCTTTCGAAAATCTTCCTGCTGGCACCGTAGAAACTTTGTTAAAAGCTGAAAACAAAGGCACTTTGACCAGCATTTTAACCTACCACGTATTGTCT
>JBDSHL010000464.1:0-3342 GCA_039918515.1 Saprospiraceae bacterium
TTAGGATTAATCCACAATGCATGATGATCTGAATGAACCCAGCCACCATCTCCTGATACATCGTCAAATGAATATCCTCCATCGTTTGAATAAGATAAAGTGAATGCCGGGCGATATACACGGTTAGAATCTATTGGATCAATTACAATGGTTGAAAAATAAAAAGGTCTCGAAACTACATTGACTGTAGAACTTTGCTGTTTCCAATTTTCTCCTCCGTCTCTAGATATATAGAGACCCGTATTATTAGATTCGACAATAGCAATCAATTGATTAGGAGCACTTTGTGAGATAGCCATAGCAATCCTACCGAAATCTCCGCTTGGTAAGCCATTGTTAATTTTTTTCCATGTTTTTCCAGCATCAGTACTTTTATAGAATCCACTTCCTTTACCGCCTGAATTAAATGAATAAGGCTTTCTTCTGAATTCCCACGTTGTTGCATAAATTATCGATGAGTTTTTTGAATTGATACAAATGTCTGCACAACCTGTTTTTTCATTTATAAATAGAATTTTCTCCCATGTTTTTCCTGCATCGATTGATTTGTAAAGTCCTCTATGTGGACTGTCGGACCAAAGAGGACCTGGTACGGAAACATAAATAATATTTGAGTTTGCTGGATCAATTGCAATCTTGCTAATATGTTCCGTACTGTCTAATCCTATCTTTGTCCAGTTTGCTCCAGCATCCGAAGACTTATACATTCCAACTCCTATGGAAACAGTATTTCTCATGTTGCTTTCACCTGTACCAACATAAATTACATTAGGATTTTTCTGATCAATGGTTATAGCACCAATGGATTGACAATATTTGTCAAATACAGAGTTGAAAGAAGCTCCAGCATTGGTAGATTTCCAAACGCCACCACCAGCAGTTCCAACAAATATTGTTTTACCATCTTTACTTGTTCCATCAATGGATGTAATTCTCCCACTCATTGTACCTGGACCAAGAGATCTGGGTTCAATTGCACCAAATGTTGAAGAATTAATTTTTACTTGCGCATTTAGTTGAGAAATGCAAATCATTAAAAACAATATTTGAGAAAAGTATTTCATGAGTTTTTTTATTTGGTTAAAAAAAAGCCACGAATTTTTTTCGTGGCTTAATATCTTAATTAATAATTATAGTAAAATTAATTAGTTGGTCGGAAAGCGGAATTATCAACGGGACTATTTATCAATATTTTAGTCATTTCCATAGGTCCTCCCATTGAGCTTACGGTGAAAGGAAACATAAATCCTCCTTCTACTTCTTTATAATTACTTAGATCTGTTTGAATTTCCATTTCTTTTCCCCCAGATTTATTGATAGCAATTTTTCTTACTGTAAGGAAACTTTTTGGATCAATTAGTTCATAATGCACATTGCCATTCTTAGTAATAATTTTAAGTTTATGACATTCTGTACCTTCAACATCATCCATACCGAGATATTCAATGGAATGGCCTTTCTCTTTATAATTGACCAGTTCTCCTTCCAAATCAAGCATATCAGTTCCTTCTTTAATAGCATCTGCCGGCATAGCTTCAGGTTTGGTCTGACCTTGAAATGGCATAAACATCCAACCTGAATCAGGTCTCATAATTGTCCAGGCATTCATTCCCATAACGCTGAATTCGACTTTCGAACCTATGTTTTTTACAATGATCATTTTAATTGGAATTTCCATACCTTGAGCATTGACTTTTCCTTCCATTACTACTGAATTTATCGATTTTAGCTTCTCGATTCCACCCATTGCTTTAGTGTTCTTTTCAATTATTTCATCAGCCGTTTGCCCAAATGAATAAGCTGAGAAGAGTGCAATACTTAATAAACTTAGAATAATTTTTTTCATTTTTTCAATTTTGCTCAAAAGTAGAAGAAATTTGAATTCAGCCACCATTTAATCGCCCAACTTGAACAGATTTAAGACTAAATTAATATTGTAGTCGACTATTGCGTAAAGTTGGTTCAAAGTTCACCTAGACCAGACATTGTATTTAACAATACAATAAAGGGCTCTAAATCCATCCTTCCAGTTAATTTTCTTACCTTCAGCATAGGTACGACCATAGTAAGAAATTCCTCTCTCATAGATCCTTACATTGGGAACCCTGGAAATTTTCGCTGTGACTTCTGGTTCGAAACCAAATCTTCTTTCTTTAAGATCGAGAGATTTGATGATCTCCGACTTGAATAACTTGTAACAAGTTTCCATATCAGAGAGATTGGGATTGGTGAACATATTAGACAAAAAAGTCAGAACTTGGTTGCCAATTGAGTGCCAGAAAAAAAGTATTCTATGTGGCTTTCCACCCATAAATCTTGAGCCATAAACAACATCTGCAAAACCTTCCAGGATTGGCTTTAAGAGCTCATTATATTCCCGTGGGTCATACTCAAGGTCGGCATCTTGAATAATAATAAGGTCACCCGTCGCCATGCTGATTCCTTTATGCAAGGCTGCTCCTTTGCCCATATTTGTTTCCTGCTTGTGATAGAGATAGGATTGATCTTTATGAATATTGAAGTAATTGAAGATGACTTCCTCAGAATCGTCCTTGGAGCAATCGTTGACAAGAATTAATTCCTTAGTTATTCCATCAATGAGTTGAACCTGAAGAATCTTATTTAGGATAAGATGTATGGTTCTTGCTTCATTGTAAATAGGAATAACTATTGATAACTTCTTTGATTCCAAAATTTGCGAACTTAAATTAATTATTAGCGTTCTTAAATTGCAAAAGTAGAATATTCAATGAATTTCTTTAAAATCAAAGTTGATAAAATAACCAAAGAGACAGAAGATGCAATTAGCATAAGCTTCAGACTGGATAATGACCACGCACTTAGACAATATTATCCAGGGCAGTACCTAACCGTGAAATACCATCTGAAAGAAGAACAGTTTTTGAGATGTTATTCACTTTCTTCCTTACCTTCAGATGAGTATTTGACTTTTACGGTAAAAAAGACACTGAAAGGATTTATTTCACGAGAATTGGTCGAAAAGACTAAAGTAGGGTCAGAATTAGAAATTGGTGAACCACACGGAAAATTCAAGATTAGTCCATATCAGAACAACAGAAGGTCGCATTATTTTATAGCTGCAGGAAGTGGAATAACTCCAATAATGTCTATGATTCAGTTTTTGCTCGAAGAGGAGCCATCTTCTTCAATTTATTTATTGTATAGCAATTCAGATGAAAAAGATATCATTTTTTACCAAAAAATTCAAGAACTCGAATCAAAGTATTCTGGACAGTTGAAAACGTTTTTTACGCTTTCAAAAAAAGAAAAGAAATTAAATCTGAAATTATTCTCCAAAGACAAAATGAAATGGTCAGGCTG
>JBDSHL010000465.1:0-4959 GCA_039918515.1 Saprospiraceae bacterium
ACCATATAAATTTTGTTGTGTAATATTGTTTGTAAAAATAAAACCCAAATTTGCTGCTCCATCTGACACAAGAATAGATCCATCCTGAGTAGATGTATTATGATCAACATGGATATCCTTGGCTGCGTTTAGAACCAACACAAATTGTCCACTTGCACCACCATAGGTAATTGAATTTATATCATCAAATATATTATTGAAAATATTAATCCGCGAAGTAATCTGGGATACCCCTGGATCTTTTCCATTCACAGTCATTGCACTTCCTGAATGTCTTACAATATTATTGCTGAAAGTCACATCCTCAGTAATTGCCAGAGTATTTGTTCCATCTTGGTTTGCCGTCTTTAGATTAATTGCAGTTCCTGTTTGACCATCTACCCAATTATTTTCAAAAATATTGCCATCAACCAATACACGTCTTCCATATTTTAATTCAAATAGATTTTTCACATTCCAATGGTAACCGTTATAGGAAGGATGTAATGTCCACCAGCTGAATGGTTTGAAAAAATAATTTCCACGGATTTCAAAATCGGCAGGAACTAAATTTACAATTAAAGGGTCAGCGCCACCTACAGCCATATTTTCACCTGAAGCTTCAAGATAATTATTCACGATTTTAAAAGGACCTGGGCTATTAAATACTGCAATGGCCTGAGCATCTGCACCTATTTCATGAAAATCTGAAAAATAGGAATCAATGATTGCCGTACGGCCGCTACTTAGGTGCATTCCTCTTCTTGTATTTTTTTTTGGATCACCATGCACATAACACCGATCGATGACAAAGTCATGTCCTTGATCGGCTAATTTAGTTTCATAAAAATCTCCAAAACGAACTAAACCTGTATTTGCAAAACCACCATTGTTTGCATCACCTAATGCAGCAGTGCTTACACCAAATTCGATTCCAATAAAGCGAAAGTGATGCGCCCGCTTAGCACAAGAGATTACTCCAAGATTATTCGGTGAAAGTAATTTCGGCATGTTTGATCCATCAGAAGGCTTAACTCTAGTACCTTGATTTGGTAATAATGCTAGGGCTGAACTTCTTATTATCGTCCAAGCTGATCCTGCTTTTTCAGACAATATAAAATTTCCTGTATAGTTTACACCACTCTGTAACACAATTTCAGTACCTGCAGGAGCATTGTCCAGCGCCTGTTGTAATTGATTATTGTTATAATCACAACCAGATGCACAAACAGTAAGTTTTGAAGTCGATGTCGGCATACAAGTCGATAAATATTCTTGGGGTAGCTGAGCATTTTGCCCAAAACACAGATCTGAGAATAAAATAAGTGTACTTAAAATATAGGAGTGCTTTCTATTTATCATGTAGGTTTTATTTAACTTAAGTGTGATAGCTGGAATATTTCAGCGGATCTAATTTGTAATTACTTGTTGGGCTAACAATTACTTTAAAATGTAAATATACAATATTTTCTCTCATGTGTTGCTTTCTAGTACTTCGATTAAAGGTTTTAAAGAAGGCAAGCAAGAGTACAAGCTTATTTATTAGTTATTGGTTCTTCGTATTTGAATCAGTTCAGGTTCAGCTCAATCCCCTGTTATTGCTAGTAATTGCGATGAGAATATGCCAGTGGGATTTGTAAGGATTAAATAATTTTTCGCTTGAATTATTGGTAAAATCGTAATAGTTGAGAATTGGTCTAATATACTACAATCTTTTTTGTGAAATTTAATTCGTTCCTGACTTTTATGTTGATAATATATAGGCCACTTGCAAAATCTTTGACATTAACTTCCAACTCGTCAATTGATGCTTGTACATTTCTCTTAATTAGAATTTTACCAGACAAATCAAAGATTTCAATTGTTTTTTCATCTTGAATGGAATTTAGATTTGTTATTTGTATGATATCATTTACAAGTGAATTTATGTTAATTTTTTGATTGATATGATGGATAGTAGAAGTTGTATTGACATAACAACTATCACCGAAATATTTTAATACGCCGTTTACCAATTTAGTTAAAAAAATTGTATCCTTCATGAACATTTCTAAACCAACTGGCATATATACAAATTTGTATTTATTAATTTGACCATAAAAAGCTGCAGTTTTATTGTCGTTGTATCGCAAAAAGAATTGAGGAATGTTTGAATTGGGATAAGCATGATCAGGATATAAATTGAGCAGTGTATTTGTCTTGTAAACAGGCTCAATTGTGGCAGTGCCAATATTGCCAAAAAAAGTATCCGTTTTTATTGCGCTAACTTTATTTCTTGTAGAATCTCCATTGTTAAAGTAAAAAGTTTGCAAGTAATCAATCATAAAATCATATGTTTTTTTCGTTGCGTCAGAACCTGGTTCCTTTAAGCCCGCCATTTGAAAAGAAAGATCTTGACCTGTAATAAAAAGAGAAATTTTATTGCTTTGTATTAATGTTGAGAATACATCAACAAGAGAATCGGAGATTGCCGGTTTTCCCCAACCAGCTGCATAATAGATTTTTGAGGGACAAGTGGTATCGAGATATTTATCAAAATGTATCATTTCTTCGGACGCTAAATGACAAAAATTCTTACACTTAATTTTTTCTAGAGCTAATATTATAGGCTTCTCAAGATCTATTGTATTCGGTCTACCATCGGTTAATGGATTTGGGTTTGTAATAATTACAAAATTTCCACAACCCAATTGACAATTAAAAATTTTCGAAAATTCTGATTCGCCACATTCACCTTCTTTTTCTCCTTTTTGAGGATTTGGATCTATACGGATGGTAAATTTTCCATAACCAGGAGTTTCTCCTTGAGTAATCTTAACAATTATTTCTTTTATTTCGAAAGGAGTAAATTGAATTGAATCTTTATTATTTATTTTTCTTCCATCTGTATAAACTTCGAACTTCATATCTTTAGTAAGAGTACTTATTAATTCGATAAAAAAGTTATTTGTATAATTAAAATTAGACTGGAGAGTAAATTTGAAGGATGAACTAAAATTGTTATCAATTGTGAATAAAGGTATCGAGCGATCGTCCATAATTGCAATTGGTGCATTGCTATCATTATTTGCTTTAATTTTGGCGCTGGTATAAACTTCATTGCTTTGATTTGTAACAAATGCTATAATTTCTAAGTTATCGTTATTGTAATTGGAAGGTATGGTTGTCTCAAAATTAAACCGATTGCTATTTCCTTTCTGGATATTATGAACAGCCACTCCCCAATCACTTGTCAAGGTATTACGGAAAACATGATTATGGAGGTAATTATTATTCCCAACTTGATTTAGCATTAATTGAAATCCTTTGATTTTGTTTTCCACTAGAAATACATTTAAAAAATTAACTGAATCGTTTCCATTGTCTGTATAAAATAACTCAATCTCTAATTTTAATTTTCTATTTGAAGCACTGAGGTCAGATTTTATGCCAATATTTACTGGAGTAGGTGTGATCCTATTATTGGAATAATCGTTTTGCCAGAAGGTGGAAGATTTAAATGATGAGTTTCTGTTGACTCTACCAGTCGGGTAAGATTCAATGTTATAATATTTGTTGTATAGTTCACCTGTTAAAGTCCTAAGATCTATTTGACCTACATTAGGTGCAGAAAAGATTCCGGCATGAAAGTTAACAATAGAAACATCGCAAGATGATTTTTGTATTCCTTCTTCAACTATATCTCCCGGATCACAAAATCTACATTGTATTCCAGAGAAACATTCTAAAAGGGGTTTACTTGCTTGTGGAAGTCTACTAGCCAATCTCTGTCCATGAGCTTCATTTAAATAAATAAGTATTAATAAAGATAGAATGACGAGTCTTTTCATAGAATATTTTTATATAAGATTCCCTTGAGTATGATTTCGCTGCTTAAGCATATTTCTTAAATTTAAATTCAGAAAAATATTGACTTACTTATAAAATTCTATTCAAGCAAAATAAATGCCTTATTTTACAATAGATGATGTACTATCCAGATCATTGTAAATATTAAGATTTTTTAAATGATTTAGAAATTTTATTCTTCAATCTTTTGCATTTTGTATCACCACTTATTATTGTAAATTTTATTCATATGAAATACAGAGTGCAAAAATTAATTTCAACCGATTTAATTTTATTATTGGATAAATTCATTTAAATACTTTAGGAGAATTTTGAATATTCAGTTCAATATCGATGAATATAGCATGATATAATTTATTCAAAGGATATAAAAAATTGAATTTCTAATGTAATTGATCCACGTTATAATCAGCCATTTTAATATTTATTATCTAATTTTGGCTAGTTATAATTATTTATAATTAGCCATTTTAACCCATATTTAGTAATTATGGCTAGTTATAAATAATTATAACTAGCCATTTTAACCCATTTTTAGCAATTTTGGCTAGATATAATTTATTTTAATCAATTTAACCTATAAAAAAGCATTAGCTTTGTGAGACAATTATTATAGCGGCATGGAACTTATTGGCAGAAAAGAAGAACGAAAAATATTACACCACTGTCTGCAATCCACAGAGTCAAAATTGGTCGCTGTCTTTGGAAGAAGAAGAGTCGGAAAGACCTTCCTTATAAGAAATCATTTTAAAGATCACATGCAATTTGAAATTTCAGGCCTTCATGGTGGTGATATGGAAGATCAATTAAATCATTTTGTGGATACCTTAAATAAACATGGATTGTATATTTCGAATATTGCCAAACCGACTTCATGGAGATCTGCATTTTCGATGCTTAGTCTCCTGATTGATGGAATGAGAGATAAAAAGAAGAAAGTTATATTTATTGATGAGCTGCCTTGGTTTGATACACCGAAGTCTAAATTTCTCATGGCCTTTGAAAATTTTTGGAATTCATACTGTAGCCATAGAAAGGATATCGTGATGGTTATCTGCGGTTCTGCCGCATCATGGATGATTAAAAAAATACTTGGGAATAAAGGTGGATTGCACAATCGTGTATCAGAAA
>JBDSHL010000466.1:0-2735 GCA_039918515.1 Saprospiraceae bacterium
AAGCATTTCACTTGAAAAACAATTTTCACCAATCAATGAATTTTTGCGATTGGACTTAAAGCAAAATAGAATTCTAGCCCTTTATCAAGAATGGTTAAAATATTTAACACAAAGCAATAATGATAAAGCTTTAATTGCTTCAAATTTGAAAAGATTAAGTTATGTTGTACAAGCAAACCCAAATAAGGAAGCAAATATACTTTATATAAATGCACTTCAGAAATATTATGAAGATAACAAAAAAAGCAGTTCTGCAGATCTCATTATTCTTCAAATGGTAAATTTTCATTACAATAATTTTGATTATAAAGTTAAAAATGGAAAAAGCAATTATCAAATTGCAGATTCTTTGTGTGACATAGGATTAAAGACATCGAAGGACAGTAATAGTATTCAATTTTTTCAATCCATTAAATCTATTATAAGAAGTCCATCTTTAAATATAGAGCAAGAAAAAATTATTCCAAGCAAAGAATTTTCCAAATTCCTTGTTAGTTACAGCAATCTTAATCAGCTGTATTTTAAGCTATACAAAGTTCCATTTACTGGATTAAAAGACATTATACTTCCCAGTATTCCATTAAAAAATGATCAATTAAGTAAATTTAAATTGGTCAAGTCTTGGAGTGATTCATGGACTAATCCTGTTGATTTCAAAGCGCATAGTGTCGAGTTAAAAATAGATCCGTTAGAACTTGGTCGATATTATATAGTAGCAAGTAATAAAGAAAAGATTGATGAATCCAGTTCGCAGAAAGGAGGATTTTTCTTAGTAAGTAATCTAGCAACTTTTCAATTCCATGATTTAGGCAATCAATCAAATGTTGTCGTTGTAGATAGAACCAAAGGCAATCCAATTTCAGAAGCAAAAGTGATTTTCTTTTCCAATCAAAGAATTCGATATGATCAACCACCTAAAATTGAAATAAATTCAACAAAAACTACCAACGCAGATGGAAAAGTAGAGATTTCTACAAAAGAATATCTTCAATATTATGTTACCAAAGGAAAAGATATTTATACTGATGATATAGGTGTAAGTGAATCTTATGAAAATCATGAGTCAGAATATACAAGTCTGCATTATTTTTTAGATAGAAGTATTTATAGGCCAGGACAAACCGTTTATTTCAAAATTCTCGCTGTAAATTCCGGAGGCCAATTGGTTTATCCAAAAATTGCACCCAACAAAACCTTTGAAATTTCACTCAAGAATGCGAATTATCAGGAAGTAAGTTCAATATCTGTCAAAACCAATTCGTTTGGATCTGCTAGTGGAAGCTTTGTTCTTCCGAAGTCAGGATTAAATGGTGGTTATACTTTAGAGTCAAAACAAGGTAGCCAGTATTTTCAAGTAGATGAATACAAACGACCGAATTTTGAAGTAACCTTTGATACCCTTAAAAAAGCCTACAAGCTTAATGATGAAATTGAAGTCAAAGGCAAGGTTCAAAGCTACAATGGAATTGCGCTAGAGTCAAATATAAAATACAGAATTAATCGCCAGAATTATTTTCCATGGTTTTTACGATGGTATTCATGGAGGCCAGAATTGAATAGCAATGAACAAATTGATTTCGGATCAACACGAAGTAATGAGAAAGGAGAGTTCACCATTAAATTTAAAGCCAAGGAATCAAAGGACGAACATTCAAAGAATACCATTCAACAGTTTAATATAGAAGTTGATGCCACAGATTTAAATCAGGAAACACATTCTAATACTCAAAGCATTAGCTTGTCAAATAAGCAAATTTTTATTAATTCTGACTTGAAACCTTATATAAATCCGAATCAGGATTCAATCAATATAGAAGTTAAGAATATTTCTGGAGTAAATTTAGAAGCAAGCATTAAGTTAAAAATATATTCCTTAAAATCTCCCAAAAAATATTTAAGAAAAAGACTTTGGGCACAACCTGATATTCTGAGGTTTGAGAAGAATGAATTTGTCAAACTCTTTCCTTACGATGTCTTCACCAATGAAGATCAAATGGAGAATTGGCCAGACGGCAAGTTAGTTTTTGAAAAGTCCTTTAATAATGTCTATAACACTCGAATACCAATTGCTGATTTTAAGCTAAATGAAGGAAGCTATAAATTTGAAATTGAAGCATCAGAAAAAAATGGCAATAAAGATACGTTAAAACAATTCACAACTGTAATCTCCGAGAAATCTAAATTTAATAGCATAAACCCAGAAGTCACTTATTCGGCTAATCGCATAGAACCAAACAGTTCTTTATTGATAAATTTTCTTGCAATAAACGAACCTTATAACATTTATTACAGATTAAATTCAAGATTTGTAAAGAGCAAAAATTGGAACAAAGTAAGTAATCTGAATTCAATAACTTATAAAGTTAAAGATGAAGATAGAGGAGGATTGGATTTTAGAGGTATTTGTATTTTGAAAAATCGTGTTTATAATTTTAGTAAGCGAATTGAGGTACCATGGTCGAATAAAGAATTAAAGATTGAATCTTTAAGTTTCAGAGATAAGCTTTTACCTGGACAAAATGAAGAATGGACTTTTAAGATAAGTGACCGAAGTAATTCCAAGGATAAAGTTGAGTTGCTGGCATCTATGTATGATCAGTCGCTTGATCAAATTCTTATGCATCAATGGAATTTCAATATTCTTCCAAGCAATTATTCGAATATTGACTTTTATACCAACAGCATCTCCACTTTTCCATGGAACGAACTCAAGTATTATGAATCTAGATATGGCC
>JBDSHL010000467.1:0-5820 GCA_039918515.1 Saprospiraceae bacterium
TGATTCTCCAATCATTGGATCTGGTTTATATGTCGATAACAAGATTGGTGCAGCAAGTGCTACCGGTCTGGGCGAAGCAGTCATTAAGAAGGTAGGAGCATTTTCAATAGTAGAAATGATGAGATCAGGCAAGTCGCCTCAAGCCGCATGCCAGGAAGCTATTCATCGATTACTGGAATTAGAAGGGTCAAAAGATTTTCAGGTTGGATATATAGCCATAAATAAAAATGGAAAAGTTGGTGGTTATAGTCTACAACCTAATTTTCAATACGTAGTTGTAAAAAATGGTAATCTGGAGTTATTCACTTCTCCATCGCATTACAAGAAATAATCAGTTAGATATTATACTTAAATTTTCATTGAATTAGATTAAAATATTTAAATATCTAATACTTTGGATTCTATATACTTATACATCCATAAGTATCCTAAACTGATAGTAAATTCTATTTATTATAAAAAACTATTATGTTTTTGGCATTGGTTTTGCTATTCAATAGATACAGTACATATTAGACCAAAGCTTTATGTTAGAATTAAAGGTCGGACTCATTGATGACCACAATTTATTTATAAAAGGATTCGCAATGTTGCTAAAGGGCATGAAGACTGAATTCAATATAAATGTGGTAATTGAAAGTCAAACCGACATAGATTTTTTACACAAGCTCAATACGATAGAAGCTGATTTAATTTTTGTCGATTTAAATTTGGAGACATCCGATGGAATAGAATTGATAAAAATAATAAAAAAGAAATCTCCTGCTATAAAAGTTATAGTAGTAAGTATGATCAAGGAAAGCAAATTCATTCGAGAATCTTTCAAAGTTGGTGCAGATGGTTACATTTCTAAAGAAACAAATGTAGAAGATGTTGCAAAAGCTATAGAGAAAGTAATGAAAGGTGAAATTTATTTTGGCAAAGGAATTGAAACAATTAATAAAAAGAGCAATAATTCCAATGACAAGCAAAATGAATCTAATTTAAACAGATTCAACGCAAGATTTCATTTGACAAAAAGAGAACTCGAAATATTAGAAATGTTAATTGAAGGTAAAACTTCAAAAGATATATCTTCTATCCTTTTTATTAGCAAGGACACTGTCAATGTTCATAGAAAGAATCTGATGAAAAAATTAAATATCAGCAATGTAGTCATGTTGGTAAAAATTGTAAAAGACTACAATATTATTTAAACCAAAACAAAAAATTTGCGCATTGTAGGAAGGGATTTCTAGGATGTAACGAACTAAGTAATTATTATTGATTTACTCATATCCAAAACCGTTTTTAAAATGAAAAAGAATTTACAAAAAAAATTAGTTGAAAAGAATTTGACTAATTATTTCTCGAGGATGATCTTAAGCTTAATATTAAGCTTGGTTTTCCTTTCTAGTGAGGTAAATGCTCAATCTTGTCCACTTGCGTGTGACGATGAAGTCAATGTTTCACTAGATGAAAACTGTCAAGCAGTTATCACACCAGACATTCTACTTGAAGGAGAAGGTGAGGGTTGTGTGTATACTGTTGTAGTTTTTGGGACTAATGGATTACCCCTACCTTCTTCACCTCAAGTAGATGGCTTACAATTAGGTAAGAGACTTGTGGTTGCTATTTATTTGGGGAATAATTCATGTTGGGGCCACATTATTGTTGAGGACAAGTTTCGTCCAACTATTAATTGTGCGAGACCAGATACCATTTTTTGTACACAAAGAAATTTTGTACCAAGACCTGATACTGCGACTGACAATTGTACACCTGTCAATCAACTCGTAAAGCATACAGTTTACGATAGTATGATTATGTATACAGATTGTATGAATGAAAGAAGGAATAATCTTATTGGATACAGAAAAATCGCCTGTTATTATACAGATCTAAGTGGAAATCGCTCTGATACTTGTATCAGTTACATTTATTTTAAAAAGTTCTTAGAACAAGACATTACATGGCCACGAGATACTGTCTTTACATGTAAAGAATATAATGATAGTATTCCTCAACCAGCACAAAGCGGAGTTCCAAATGTCAATGGCAATCCATTGTTTCCGTCTTGGGGAGTATGTAAAGCAGCAGTGTCTTTTGAAGATCAAATCCTTCCACAATGTCCTAAATCTTTTAAAGTGTTACGAACATGGACGGTCATTGATTGGTGTATGCCTTCTGGTCAAAATATCTATAGAAGATACCAGGTCATTAAAGTGATTGACGATAGAGGTCCTATCATAAAATGTGCTTCACAAATGGAAATAAGTACTGACGTAAGTTCATGTACAGGAACAGCGATCGTTCCTCCACCAACAATAATAGACGAATGTTCAAAAGTTACTATTCAAGTAGGATACAAGATCTTGTCAGCTACGGGATCACCAACATTTGAAGGTACGTCAAGTCTGAATGTATTTAAATTACCAAATGGGTTCTATAGAATTAGCGGATTGCCATTAGGACTAAGTTGGGTTGTCTTTAGAGTAACTGACGAATGTGGCAACTTTACAGACTGTGCAACGGAAGTAAATGTAGTAGATAAAGTACCACCAATTCCAGTATGTGATCAGAAAACAATTGTTTCATTAACAATAGATGGAACAGCTAGAATAGACGCCTTTACATTTGACGATGGTTCACTAGATAATTGTTCCATTGACAGATATGAAGTGAGAAGAATGGATAATGGAGCTCCTTGCGATACGCTTCGTAGAATTTCGTTTGCTCCATCTGTATATTTCTGTTGTGCAGACGTTGGTAAAACAATTATGGTTGCTTTAAGAGTGTGGGATAAAGCTGGCAACAATAATATTTGTATGGTAGAAGTAATGGTTCAAGACAAATTGGCTCCATTGGTTTTCTGTCCACCGAATATTACAGTTAGTTGTGAATTTGCTTACAGCGACTTATCTGTTTTTGGAACTGTTGTAACCAATATTGCCGATAGAAAACCAATAGTGATAAAAGATTTATATAAAACAATTAATGGAGAACCTATTGATGGATATGCTTACGATGGATGTGGAGTTACTGTTCAAGAATTTGTATCTCCTAATATTAAGTGTGGAATAGGAACAATTTATAGAACATTCATTGCCACAGATCCTTCAGGATTATCTAATAGTTGTACACAAATCATTACGATTAGGGACACTACACCTAATAATGTTTATGTCATTTGGCCAATAGATTATATAAGTACAACGACTTGTATGAATAAACTTGATTTGGATCCAAGTAAAACAGGTTATCCAACAGTTATTGGAGAAGATAAGTGTTCAAATATTTTTAAGAATTATGAAGATAAATTTTATGTAAAAGATCCAGACGCATGTCTTAAAGTTATTCGAACTTGGACAGTAATTGACTGGTGTTTATATGATCCGAATTCAATAAATCCCAAAGGATATTATTCATGGAAGCAAATATTAAAGATCATTAATACGCAAGCTCCAGTATTTATAAATCCTTGTAAAGACATAACAGTAGATGTATTTGGACCTAATTGTGGTGGAAATATAGAAATAATTGGAAGGGCACATGATGATTGTACAGATTCATTAGATTTGGTATGGTATCATACGATTGATTTAAATAATGATAAAATTGCAGATCCTGCTTTTACAGGACCTGGACCGATCGCTACAGCTTGGTATCCAGTAGGAACACATAGGATAACTCTAAGTGTTACCGATGCTTGTGGAAATGTAAGTATTTGTAGTTACTTATTGACGGTTAGAGATGCTAAGAAACCAACTCCATATTGCATTACAAGCATTACCACTACGGTTATGCCTAGTACAAAGAACATAGAAATTTGGGCAAGAGACTTTAACTTAAACAGCGAAGATAATTGTACACCTAAAGACAAATTGAAATACTATTTCTTGGTTAACAATACATTTGTACCAAGCATGATTTTTGATTGCGCGAATGTCGGTAAGAACCTTCTAAGAATTTATGTTGTAGATGAAAATGGAAATTCTGATTACTGTGAAACAACCATGGAAATTCAAGATCCAAATCTAGTATGTAAAGGAACTGGTTTGACCATTCAGGGAACCTTAACAAATGCAAAGAATCAAGTAATGCAGAATGTAAGTGTGTTCCTTGAAAGAATAAATCCTACAGGAAGTGCTTTAGTCTACAGCAATCATTTGGGAGTCTTCACATTCAATTCAGTAACAGCAAATACTGATTATACCATTGGAGTAGAAAAGAATTTCAATAGCATTAATGGAGTAAGTACAGCGGATATAGTGGCGATTCAAAAGCATATTCTAGGTAAGCAGATATTTAATACTCCATTTAAGATTATTGCGGCAGATGTGAACAACAGTTCTACCATTACTTCGGCAGATATTTCTGAAATAAGAAAACTACTTTTAGGCGTAACCACTGAGTTTGCTAAGAACAAATCTTGGAGATTTGTACCAAAAGCATTCATTTTTGTTGATCCAACAAATCCATTCCCTTTTAACGAGAGAATAGCCTATAATGGAATTAGCAGAAATGAAATGAACAGTAATTTTATAGGTGTAAAAATTGGAGATGTTACGGAAGATTCTGATCCTTCCACAGTGAATGCTGGTATCCAATCAAGAACTAATGATAAAGTAAATATTTCTACTCAAGATAGACTTTTAACAGTCGGGCAAGAACAAATTATACCGATTGAGATTAATCAAGACTTTGTCTTAAGTGGAATTCAGCTTGGGATTAGTATTGATAACGAAAAAGTTGAAATTGTTAGAATCGAATCTGCCGGAATCAATATTTCAGAAGAAAACTATAGATTGACTGAACAAGGGTTAAGATTGAGTTTAGCTCCAGAGGAAGTTATAAAGTTGAACCTAGGTATGAATTTGTTTAATATCGTCTTAAAGGTTAAGAAATCTGCGAAATTATCAGAGGTTCTACATTTGGACAACAATATGCTGAATTCTGAAATCTATGCTGAAGATGTTAGTAATTCTCAACTAGAATTAGAGATGAGATCTAATAAGGTTGAAAATGTTGATACAAAGCCTACTTTGGTTCAAAATATCCCGAACCCTTTTACGGAACAGACGACAGTTAGCTTTACAATACCGAAAACACAGAAGGTTAACTTCGATATTTTTGACCTTAATGGAAAGATAGTATACTCATTATCAAATACGTATACTCAAGGAAAGCATGATGTATTGATCAAAAGATCTAAACTTAATGATCCGGGTATCTATTATTTAAAAATGAGCACAACAGAGTTTAGTGAAACCAAGAAAATGGTTTTGTTAAAATGATAAGGATAGAGTAAATGCAGTGTAATGAAGCCTGGCTATAGTATTTCTGTAGTCAGGTTTTTTTTACTAAAAAACACCTCTTTAACTCAAATCCATCTAATTAAATATTAAATAAAAAATATATATTATCACAATTTGTTAATTTTTATTACCTTTGTTTGGGTTTTTTTACAAAGTAATATTCCCTTAATACAGTAAAACATGAAAAAACTACTTTTTCTCCTAAGTATCTTCTTTATAAGCTTTAATATTAATGCTCAACTGGTTCTGAAACTAAGTTCAGTAACTGCGAATAAAGGAGATAATATTTCTATAGAACTGAGGACAGATAACTTCACTAAAATCCAGAGTTCTCAATATTCTATCGCATATGACACCATGTTAATGCAATATATTGATCTTAGTAATTTTGCTCCTGGATACGAAGATATTGCTTATACAGAACAACCAGGCAAAAAAGGCAAAATAAATACCTCTTGGAATAACCCTAATGGAGAATCCAATAGTTACCCAAACAATACTCTATTATTTAAAATCAACTTTA
>JBDSHL010000468.1:0-3301 GCA_039918515.1 Saprospiraceae bacterium
AATTTCTTTTTCTTGTGCTTCATCGCCAGTTGTTAATAGATGTTGAACTTCCTTTTTAAAAGTAATAAGTTCTTCCTGTTCTCCAATGATTTCTTCATCTCGATCTAAGGCTTCTCTTTTTCTTTTAAAAGAAGTATTTTTGAGTTCTTCACGAATTAATTTATTGGTCGAATTGATTAGTGTTGCTTCATCTACTTTTAAATATTCAGCAGTTTGCCGTACATAAAGACTTCTTTTAATTGGATCATTGATTTTGGAAATGCTCGCGAGAATATCATTTATAGCAGCAGACTTAGCAATAGGATCATTTTTTGATTCACTATTTAGAAGTTGAATTTTAAACAGTATGAGATCTTTTGATTCTTCTTTTAGGAATTTTTCAAATTGCTCTGACCCTACTTTCCGAAGAAAACTATCTGGATCTTCACCATCTGGTATCAAAGCTATGTGAACATTAAGTCCTTCTTTTATCAAAATGTCAATCCCTCTTATCGCCGCTTTAACACCTGCTGCATCACCATCATAAAGTATCGTAACATTTTCAGAATGACGTCCCAGCATGGTCGCTTGTTCTTCTGTAAGTGACGTACCTGAAGAAGCTACTACATTCTCAATACCAGCTTGATGTAAGGACATAACATCCGTATAACCTTCTACTAAGAGCGTTCTGTTGTTTTTTCTAATTGAATTTTTCGCAAGATGAAGTCCAAATAAGGTTTTGTTTTTTTTGTAAACTTCGGACTCCGGAGAATTGATGTATTTTGCTAATTTTAGATCAGCATTCATAATTCTTCCTGCAAAGCCTATAACTTTTCCGCTTTGATGATGAATTGGAAACATTACTCTGTTTCTAAAAAAATCAGTGCCAAAAGAATTTACCAATCCGAGTTTTTGCAGCAACTCTTTTGAGTATGAATTGGCTATTGCATGATCTGCAAGTTTTTTGGTTTCATCTGGCGCATATCCGATTTCAAATTTATGTAAGGTCTGTTCTAGAAATCCTCTTTGCTTGAAGTAGGAGAGTCCAATACTTTTGCCTGCATCCGTATTCCACAATTGATCCTGATAAAACTTTTTAGTCCATTCATTTATGATGTTAAGACTTTCAAGTTCTAAAGCTTCCGATCTTTGTTCTTCTGTTAATTTATTTTCTTCAATTGGAATATTGTATCTTTTGGCAAGAGATCTTATGGCCTCAGGAAAAGTAAGTTGTTCAATTTCCATTATAAATTGAACTGGTCCGCCAGCTTTACTGCATCCGAAACATTTATAAATATTCTTTGAAGGTGAGACGGTGAATGATGGAGTTTTCTCCTTGTGAAAGGGGCACAATCCCAATAAATTGGCGCCTCTATTTTTTAAATCAACATATGAGCGAACGATCTCTTCAATGCGAGATGCATCTAGTACTTTTTCTATGGTTGAAGAAAGTATCATGATTGTTTAAATCCAAGTACATCTTTCATACTAAAGATTCCTCTCTTTCCTTGAATCCATTCCGCAGCAATTACGGCTCCAAGTGCAAAACCTTCGCGATTGTAGGCATTATGACTGATTGCGATTTCATCAATTGAACTCTGATATTTTACACTATGCGTACCTATTACTTCTTCTCTTCGAATAGCGTCTATAATTAATGAAGAATCGTCTGAGGGTTCTGTACTTAGTTTCCAATGATCATATTGCTTTAACGAACTTAGCATCTGTTTTGCGAGGCTTAATCCTGTACCACTCGGGGCATCTTTTTTATGAATGTGATGAACTTCTTCAATACTAGCCTTATATTCTGGAAAATTGGACATGATCTTCGCTAGATGTTGATTGATTTCGAATAGAATGTTTACTCCGATACTAAAATTAGAAGCCCATATCAAACTTCCTTCAGTTTTTTCCTGAAAATGAAGCATTTCATCCCATTGTTGGGTCCAACCAGTGGTTCCACAAATTATTGGAGTATTATGCTCAAAACATGACAAAATGTTGTCTAAGGCGCTTTCAGGTTGAGTGAATTCAATGGCAACATCACAATGGTGCAGAAAATCAGACAATTGAAGCTGGTTTGATCTTCCAATAATCGAAACAATCTCATGTCCTCGGTTAATACTTTGAATTTCAATGGCTTTGCCCATTTTTCCGTAGCCTATTAAGCAAATCTTCATATTTGGCTTATTTTCTTTTAATCAAGCAAAAAAACAAATACTTGTTGACATAATCTTAAGTTATTTCTTAAAACCTATTACATTTGCATGGATCCTATGAGGCATACTCATTAATTAAACATTGATTGTAATATGGGATGGTTTACTCGCCTCAAAGAGGGAATTTCTACTGCAACTAGATTAAAAAAAGAAACGCCTGATGGACTTTGGTTCAAATGTCCTGAATGTAATGTTACTTCAACTACCATCAAGTTGAAGGAAAATTACTATAAATGTCCTTCATGCAACTATCATACAAGAATTAGCTCAGATCAATATTTCAATATATTATTTGGTGAAGAGTATCAAACGGTATTTGATGAGTTGGAATCTTACGATTTTCTTGAATTTACAGATCTAGTGCCTTATAGCAAAAGGCTTGAAGATGCTAAGACAAGTTCAGGAAAGTCTGATTCGATGACCGTCGCCATTGGTCTAATAAATGACATACCGTTGGTCGTTGCTGCAATGGATTTTACTTTTATTGGAGGTTCAATGGGATCTGTAATGGGGGAGAAGATTTCCAGAGGAATAGATTTGGCCATTGAAGAACAAGCTGCATTTATGATTATATCCAAATCAGGCGGAGCTAGAATGATGGAATCAGCCTTCTCACTAATGCAAATGGCAAAAAGTTCTGCTAAATTAACCTTACTGGCTAAAGCTAAATTACCTTATTTTTCATTTCTAACTGATCCAACAACGGGAGGTGTAACTGCATCCTTTGCAATGCTCGGAGATATTAATTTTTCTGAACCAAAAGCACTTATTGCATTTGCAGGACCTAGAGTAGTAAAAGAAACCATTAAACGAGATCTTCCGGAAGGTTTTCAGAGATCTGAATTTTTATTGGACAATGGTTTTTTGGATTTTATAATTGATAGAAAAGATCTTAAGGATACCTTAGGGAATCTATTGCAACTCATAATGCCAAGTAACGATTAATAATTTTAAGAAAAAATAAAATTTACTTTTTCAAAATATAATTAATTTAAATTTTGTTCATAATGAACTTTGAATTACATCTAAGAAATTTTAAATGTTAAATATTTTATCCCATTTCATTCAATTTTAAATATGCTTATGAAACATACAAAGATTGT
>JBDSHL010000469.1:0-7434 GCA_039918515.1 Saprospiraceae bacterium
TTTTTGGGTGTCCCAAGAAATAAATTGCTTAATTTCGTAAATATTTATTTTGAAGAAACCCAATAAGTCAGGTGTCGTCAACATTTAAATAATAGAAAAGACCAGTGAGAAATATATGGGAGTCAAAATAATAGGTAGTGCTAAAGAGAATTCAGAATTAGAAATATTAAATGTTCAAGTAGGTGAATGGATGATTAAATATACAAAGTCATTAGAACTTCATTTTGATCAATAGGAGAAGCAATTAGAATATTTCTTATACCACACTGATTGATTGCAGCTAGAAAAGATTGACCAACTATTTGTAAAGATATTTAATGAAATTGGAATTGATGATATTGAGGAACCAAGAATTAATGGAAAGAATCAAAGAACCCGAAGGGTTCCAATATTTATAGGACAACAATTTTTGATATTCAATTCGACCCCTACAGGGTCGCACAAAACATTTACGATTATTCTATAAACATTCAATCCATTCTGGATTGTCCCTTTGAGATTGTTTGGTATCGGACTAATGCCTACGATACTTTAATTATATGCCAGCGATAAAAAATAATATCAAGTGTAGGTCGATATTCTGACTATGTGAACGTTGAAAATCAGCAAGGAGATTGCAAGCATCCGCCTGTCTAAAAACAGCTTTATTATGCCTGTGATTATATGGACTAAAATATAAATACAATTGCTTTAATATGGTAACGAATGCAGAGTTTAAAAAAAATCAGTGTTATAAATCCTAAAAATATTAGAATCTTTTACTTAAAATAAGAACAAAAGGGTTTGGCAAATATGTGTTATTTTTAATTGGGTGTCCCAGTGAGGAAAACAGGAGAAGTAGAATTCTAGATTTAGAAAGTATTTAGTAACTCTTTTTCTAGGCTTCATTTAATTGAATCACAAAGCTTGTTTTAACGTTTGGAATGGACTCCTTGACAAAAATTTTACCCAAATGATAACTTTCAATAATTCTTTTGCTTAAGGAAAGTCCTAAACCCCAACCACGTTCTTTGGTAGTGTAACCTGGTCTAAAGATGGTTTCAAATTTATTCTGAGGAATACCTTTACCGGTATCACTAATAACAATATTAATAATATTTTTTTCTTTGTAAATGGAAGTAGTCACTATTCCAGAGTCTGTCATTGCATCTAATGCATTGCGGTATAAATTTTCGAGTACCCAAGAAAAAAGATTTTTATTCATTAATACATTATAATCTTGTGTATTGGCTTGAGGAAATTCAAATTGAATTTTTCTGCTTGCTCTTGGTTTAATGTAATTTTCTGCTTCCAATAAAATATTTAATATTGATTCTTTTTGTAGAGACGCGGTTGATCCAATTTTGGAAAAACGATCTGACACTTGTTGTAACTTGTTTATGTCTTGTTCAATGTATTCAATGATTTGTTCCTTGGAAAAAGATTGATCTTGATTTTCTTTTAATTGTTCGATCCATCCAATTAATCCGGAAATTGGTGTACCTAATTGATGTGCTGTTTCCTTTGCCATTCCGACCCAAACTCGGTTTTGTTCTTCTCTTCGTGAAAGATTAAATACAGCATATCCTATTGCCATATATAAAAGTAATAAAACGAATTGTAACCAAGGAAGGTATCTAATTAAGGTAACAATCAATGGATATTCATAATAAATCTTAGGGTAATCTTTGGTTTCAATAAATGTGTTTAATGTCTCTAATCTCTTAAGTATAACTTGTGTATCTGGATGTTCTCCATAGTTGTAAAACTGATAAACGTCATTTCTATTGATGGTTACTACGCGTACCTCTTTTGACAATCGGGCCTGCATATCCGTCTCATAGGTAACGTCTTCATCGATATTGTTTTCATTTGTGATTTCTTCAAGTGTTAGAACAAATAATTCAATTTTTATTTTTTCTTTTTCAGCAAGATTAGTGGCGAGTTTATTGGCGAAGAATATTGGCAATATAAGTATCACAACACCAAATATGGCCAGATAAATTTTCCATAATCCTGTATTTTTAAAAATATTCATTAGCAAAATAAGGACTAAGGTATGATTTCTAATTTTGCAAATTTAAGCATAATCTTGCGACTCGGTTCATCGATATCCTTAAAGAATATTGTAGCGATTTTATTATCTGAGCTTCCTTCAATTTGAATAACTTTTCCTTTGCCGAATTTCTGGTGGAGAACAGTCATACCTTGAACAATAAGTTTAGGATCACTTGCCTTAACGAGGATATTATTGGAAGGTACAAATTTGGATTTATTGGGAATATATTTCAATTTTATTTCTACAGGATCGTCCCAAAGGTTTTTGGTCGAAGTTCTACTTGTGCCATCTAATTCAAACCTGCTATTGTCAATTTCTTCTAAAAATCTACTAGGATCATTCATCCTTAAATTACCAAAGTGGTATCTTGAATTAGCGTAACTGAGACATAAGTATTTTTTTGCACGAGTTATAGCTACGTAGAATAATCTTCTTTCTTCATCCATTTGTTCAGGGTCTGCCATAGACATATAACTCGGAAATAAATTCTCCTCTAATCCTGCAACTAAAACTGCTTCGAATTCCAAACCTTTAGCAGAGTGTATAGACATTAAGGAGATAAATTCAGTTCCTTGTTCTACTTCATCCTGCTGAGTAATCAGAGCAATGGATTGTAGATAACTTGCAAGATCTCTTTCAGTAGCTGTATTCTCTTGTAATTCGTCTTCTTCAATAAATTCTTTGATTCCATTTAATAAAGACATTACGTTTTCTAACCTTGCTATACCCTCTTGTGTTATATCTTGTTTAAGTTCGGAAGAAAGACCAGAAGACTTATAAATCTGCAATGCAATATCATAAGCATTTGAATTCACTGATATTCTTTGTGCGTCTTTAATGTTATGTTGGAAATTAAGTACACTTAGCGCAACTTTTCCTGAAGATTGAAAGTGATTCATGGCTTCAAAATAAGATATATTGTGTTCAACCGCCAATTGAATGATTTTTTCTACCGTGCTATCTCCAAGTCCTCTTTTTGGGTAATTGATGATACGCTTGAAAGCTTCATTATCTTTTGGATTAACAACAAGTCGAAGATAGGCCAATAAATCTTTAACTTCTTTTCTTTGATAAAATGAAAGTCCTCCAAATACTTTGTAAGTAATATTTAGTTTTCTCAAATGTTCTTCAAATATCCTCGATTGCGCATTCGTTCGGTAGAGAATAGCTATTTCAGAATTTCTAAGATGAAATCTATTTTTAAGCTCTACAATATAATCAGCCATTCTGCGACCTTCTTCATTGTCTGAAGCGCATCGAATTAATTTTATTTTTTGACCTTCCTTATTCTCAGTCCAGATTTCTTTTTTAATCTGACGTGAATTATTGGTAATAACATCATTCGCCGCTTGAACAATAAAATCAGTTGATCGATAATTTTGCTCTAGCTTGAAAGTTTTTACATCTGGAAAATCTTTTTCAAAATCAAGAATATTTTTTATTGTTGCTCCTCTAAACGAATAAATACTTTGTGCGTCATCTCCTACAATACACACATTTCTTGGACTTCCGTTGTATAAAACCAATTTTTTTAAAATGGCGTATTGAAGAAAATTGGTATCTTGAAACTCATCTACCATTACATACTTAAAGAAGTTTCTATATTTATCTACTACATTATCTTTATTCTCTTGAAATAATCTAAATATCTGAAGCAATAAATCATCAAAGTCCATAGCTCCTGATGTATGACATTGTTCAACGTACTTTTTATAGATGTCAACAGTTGCGGGCATTTTATTAAGTCGGTCTTGATCTATTAATTCGCTGTCCTTCTCATACATCAAGGGAGTAATAAGATTGGATTTTGCATTTGAAATTCTGCTGCGAATTTGATTGGCATTGTAGTCCTTCGGATTAAGATTTTTATTTTTTATTATTTCTAATATTAGGCTTTTGCTATCTTCAGCATCATAAATCGAGAAATTGACAGGGTAGTTTATTTTAGGTGCCTCTACCCTAAGAATTCTTGCAAATATGGAGTGAAAAGTACCGCTCCATACTTTACGAGAATGCTCTCCAGCTACTTTAGAAATTCTTTCTGTCATTTCCTTGGCTGCTTTATTTGTAAAAGTTAAAGAAAGAATGTGTTGTGGGCTTATACCTGATTCTATAAGATGTGCTAAACGAGACGTGAGTACTCTAGTTTTACCGGATCCGGGACCAGCAATAACCATAACAGGACCATTGATCTCTAGGACTGCAGCTCTTTGAACTTCATTTAAATCAATAAGAAAATCAGACATGTAGTTAAACCCAATATGCTGCAAGATATTGCGAATTAGGGGGATATTGAGAAGAATTAAGCTAATTTACCTTTATAAATATAAAAAATTAAATATGAAAAATATTTACAATAATCATTCGAATCAGTACGAAAATCATAAAATTATTCAAAAATTTATGCAAAAAAATTACCAATGATGTATTTATATGCAAAATAATTCATATTTTTGCAATGTTTTTATGTTTCACCAATAATTTAATTTATTTTAATATGAATAATCAGCGCAGTAGTGCCATGAACTTATTTCAGTCAAGGCCAAAAACAACTAAAGTATTAGAGAATCGCAAGATTTCGACTTACTATGCAGAGAATGTTTTTACTGAAAACAAACTCAGAACTTATCTTTCAAACGATGCCTATAAGACATATACCCAAACGCTAAATCAAGGTCAGAAGATAACACGAGATCTAGCGGACCAAATTGCTGCAGCATTGAAGGCCTGGTGTATGGAGCACGGAACAACTCATTATACGCATTGGTTTCAGCCGCTTACAGGCACCACTGCTGAAAAGCATGATTCCTTCTTTACATTAAGTGCTTCAGGTGTGGCTATTGAGAAATTCGATGGAGATGCGTTGGTTCAACAGGAGCCAGATGCTTCATCGTTTCCAAGTGGTGGATTAAGAGCAACTTTTGAAGCTCGGGGATATACTGCATGGGATCCCATGTCACCGTCCTTTATTATGGATATTAGCGGTTCAAAAACACTTTGTATTCCTACAGTTTTTATTTCTTATACTGGAGAGGCATTAGATCATAAAGCGCCATTGATTCGATCTATTGAAATGTTAGATAAGGCAGCAACTGGAGTGGCAAGATATTTCGACCGATTTGTGAATAAGGTTACTGCAACTTTGGGATGGGAACAGGAATATTTCCTAATTGATAAGGCCATGTATTATGCAAGACCAGATCTAATGGCAAGTGGACGGACAGTACTTGGTAGAAGCCCCGCTAAAGGTCAACAATTAGAAGATCATTATTTCGGAGCCATTCCTGATCGTGTCTATAATTATATGGTTGATCTAGAAATGGAATGTCATAAACTTGGAATTCCTGTTCGAACCCGTCATAATGAAGTAGCACCAAGTCAGTTTGAATTAGCACCAATGTTTGAAGAAGCAAATATTGCAGTCGACCATAATTCTTTGCTTATGGATGTCATGGATAGAGTAGCAAGAAGACATCATCTGATTACCTTGTTACATGAGAAACCATTTGCAGGAATTAATGGATCTGGAAAACATAACAATTGGTCCATGAGCACAGATACTGGAATCAATCTATTAGGTCCTGGAAAAACTCCTAGAAATAATTTGCAATTTTTGACTTTTTTTATCAACACAATCAAAGCTGTTCATGATCATGCTGATTTGTTACGTGCCTGTATTGCTTCAGAAAGTAACGATTACAGATTAGGAGCAAATGAAGCACCGCCTGCAATTATTTCTGTTTTTATTGGAGAATATCTCACCAAAGTTTTAGATGCCATTGAGACAAGAGTTGACAAGGATATTAAAGAAGAAGAAGAGAATGATCTTAAGTTAGATATACACAAGATGATTCCGGATGTATTGATGGACAATACCGATCGCAATCGCACTTCACCTTTTGCATTCACTGGAAATAAATTTGAATTTAGAGCGGTTGGTTCATCGGCGAATTGTTCTGAACCAATGATGATACTCAATATGATTGTAGCCAGTCAGTTGAATGATTTCAAATCAAAAGTTGACAAACATATTGCAGATGGAGAGAAAAAGGATTCAGCAATATTAATTGAATTAAGAGCTTGTATTACATCATCAAGAAAAATATTGTTTGAAGGAGATAACTATTCTGAAGCTTGGGCCAAAGAAGCAGAAAAAAGAGGCTTACCTAATATTAAAACAACACCTCTTGCATTGGATGCTTTAAATTCCAAAAAGGCAAAACAATTATTTTCTGACTCAAAGATATTAGGGGAAAAAGAACTGGAAGCAAGACACGAGATCTATCTAGAAAAATACATAAAGAAAGTAGAAATTGAAGCGATCTTAATTCATGAACTATGCATAAGTCAGGTTTTACCCGCATGTATAAGGTATCAGACAGATCTATTGAATAATATAAAGGCTTCTAATGATGCAGGAATATCTAAGACTTCATTAAAAACACAATATGAATTGGTTCAAATAGTTTCTGGGCATATTGATGGTTTGTATAATGGTATAGAAAAAATGAATGCTGAATTGGAAAAAGCTCATCATCAGAAGAGTACGCGAGATCATGCAATTTATATGTGCGACCATGTGAAGCCTTTGTTTTTAGAAATTCGCTCACATGCTGACACTTTGGAATTGTATGTTGAAGATAAATATTGGCCATTGCCGAAGTACAGAGAGATATTGTTTCATAGATAAAACTCACCCCCGACCCCTCTCTTTTTAGAGCGCGGTGTATGAATTGAGTACTAAAATTAAGTCATTAATTTCAATTTTTATAAAATCGTGTGACATTGAAAATGTAAAACTCACCCCCAGTCCCTCTCTTTTTAGAGAGGGGTGATCGTTAACGATATAATTTTAATAGTATCTATGAGGCCAATTGATTTTGCCAGGTTGTTAAGAAAAAACCAAACTATTGCAGAAGAGTATTGTTGGAATAAAGTAAGAAATAGAAACTTTTATAATTTGAAATTCAGTCGCCAATATGTTATTGAGCATTCAAATATTTTAAATAAAAAGTTATTTTATATTGCGGACTTTTATTGTCATGCGAATAAGTTAATTGTTGAAATTGATGGAAGTATCCATAAATTTCAAAAGGAATATGATCAACTTAGAGAAAGTCATTTAGTGGAAATGGGATATACAGTGTTGAGATTTAGTAATGAGCAAGTAATTAATCAATGGAATGAAGTTGAGATAACAATCTTGAAAACAATTAATAAAAACGCCTAAATTAACTCACCCCTTGCCCCTCTCTTTCAAGAGAGGGGTCTGGAGTTTGGTTATATTGAAAATAATTTAAAAATAATTGGCTAAAATGTAGTGCAGATGGTGGTTTATAGTATATCTTTGTAACTAGTTAAAATACTAGATATGGGATATATTACTAAAATACAAT
>JBDSHL010000470.1:0-4792 GCA_039918515.1 Saprospiraceae bacterium
ACATTTATTTTGTCATTAAGTCTAAAAATTCCTTTTTTAACATAAGATTCCGTCTCGTATGAATTGTCATAAATTGCATCTAAATTCTTTTTAATTTGCTTTCTTCCAGATGTCGTATTGAAATCTAAGTTATTATAATTGCTTTGAGCAATAAGGTTAGTATAAATATTATTGTTTGCATCCCTAAGATTTAGCATAGTCTTGTTTGTATACCCACCCAATCCTAGAACTACATACCAATTCCATTTATTAGTTGGCTTATGAAAAAGTATATTTCCAACATTTAAAATTCCTTGAACAGATAATGAATACATGGTTAATTTATAATTCGCAAACCAAGGGTTTTGTGATCCATAACCATTAAAAACTGGCCTTAATGCCCCGCCTGGTACTTGATAAAATTGTTCTGGATCAAGTCCCGAACTAGAAGGTTGTGGATCTAATCCATAGCTCATAGAATAAATAGCATCCAATCTAAGTGAAAATATATAATGTATAGCTCTCCTAATATGAAGTCCATATCCAATTCCAGGAATAAAATGTCTTTGATCAACGTCCCCAGATAATAGAAAAATCCCTGTGTGTGCACCGACTTCCCATACATCTCTTGGTTTTGGAGCATATTTAGTCTTGCCAGATTTATATAATGCCAATTCGCTATTGTCTATTTCTATTGTCGTAATAACTGTGTCAGCTGGAATTGCTACTGTCGTGATGTTCTCTTTTATAACTACAGTGTCAACTACTTTTGAATTGTCAATTATCACTATTGAATCCGTTTGACTGAATAAGTAGTTACCTAAGAAAAAGGCAACACAGACTAATTTAATTAGCTTTGACATTTGAATTCATTTTAAAGTGATCTTAATTAACAAGTAATATATTAACACAAATCTATACAAAAATCCGGCCAATATTAAAATTTTTTTACATATATTTTAATCGTAATCTATATATAATTGATTATTACTATTTTAAATATATAAATAATGCAGAATGCATAATATTTTTTTCTGAATCAGAATGCTCCTTAATTCTTACTATGCAATCTTTTATCAGATTAGAAACATCCGTAAAGATACCAATCTCAGAAATTTCACTTTCTTCTTTCATAAGATAATTAAAAGTTCGCGCCATTCCACAGTTGGCAATGAAGTCTGGAATAAGAGATATTCTTGAGTCTATAGATTGACTTGTATCCCCAAATACGATCTTATCTTCAATAAAAGGTACATTAGCACCACAAGAAACTAATTGCAAACCATTGGCAATAAGCTGATTAAGTTGGTCTAAAGTGTTTATATGAGAAGATGCAGCGGGTATGAATATTTCAAAAGATTCTTTCCAAATTTGGTCCAAAACCTTCACATTCGCTTGCATTCTTGGAGCGTTTAACTGATTGCCATTTTTATTCAAAAAAAGCTGTATAATTTCCTTATAATCAATTCCTTGTGAATCATAAATACTAAATTCTTTATCTATTATTCCACATATTATTGCGCCTTCTTTTGCTAAATAAAATGCAGCTGAAGAAGCTACATTGCCCCACCCTTGAATTAGGCATTTTTTACCCTTTAAAGAAGTGCTTTTATGGATTGAATAAAAATGCTTGACGGATTCAGCTACTCCGAAGCCAGTAATCATATCAGCAATATTATATCTTCCTTTTCTATCTACGCTGTATTCCTCACTCATTACGGGCAATTTACATCCCTTGTCAAGCTGGGCAAGTATTGCTTTTTTCTTAGTGTCTGAATAAGCAAAATACCCATTTAAAACCCCTTCTTGTGGATGTAAAATTCCTAACGCCTCTGTTATTGGAAATACATCTTTTACTTCATCGACATTTAAATCACCACCAGTACCATAATATTCTTTTAGAATCGGCCTAATTGCTTTGAACCATCTAGTTAATACTTCTCCTTTTCTTGGATCTTCAGGATCAAAATTAATTCCTGACTTAGCACCTCCTATAGCAGGACCGCATACAGCAAATTTAATTCCCATCACCTTAGATAATGATATTACCTCTTCTTTAGTTAGTCCTTTCCTCATTCTTGTGCCTCCACCTGCGGCACCATTTTTCAAGCTATTAATAACCACCCAACCATGAGCTGAAGTTAATGAATCCTGCCATTCAAATACTATTTCCGGTTCAGAGCTTAAATATTGATCTAATATACTAGTCATAATGTGTAAAAAGTCGGCAAAACTAATTTGAATTTCATTATAAAACATCTAAATTATAAATAATGCCTTGATAATTTAGCTTCAATCACCGATAATATCTAGGTCAACACTCCCTTTTTGGATTGAAAGAGTTGTGAAAGTAAATATTATTCAATATTTACATATTAAAACTATTAATAATATGTATATTTGCCGATAAATTAGCCTCATGGAAAAACTACTTCCTGTTAATCTTATCTATAGTAATGATCGTTTTAAAAAGCCAAATCTTCACTTCTATCAAGGTCAAGAACTAGATTTGACAAAGTATAACATAGCTTTAATTGCTTATGATCACGACTCAACTCAATCGTTTAGAAAGATATTATACACACAACAATTCGAATTCTTTAGAAATCTTGAAATTCTTGATCTGGGGGATGCCTATGCAATGAGTTTAACAGAAATGGCGGATATGATCCAATCCTTAATTAAAGCAGATGTGTATCCCATTCTAGTAGGTTTCCCTCAGGAATGTATTCTTAGTATTAGCAATACTTGGGAAAATGAAATTTTACCACATTCGATATGTTGGGTTACTTCAATTTTTAATAAAGAAACCTTCGATGTATTAGAAAATAATATTTTTATTAAAAATCAATATTATTTAGGTCTTCAAAGGCAATTATCAACTATGAATATTGCAAAATCAAATGATCAGAATATTAAGCCGATGTATCTCTCCGAGTTCAGAAAATCGAATCAAAATATAGATGCGTATACCCGTAATTCTGAGTTGTTCTATTTCAATATGAATGCTGTAAGGTTTAGCGATTTTCCAGCTTCCATTAATCCTAGTGGCTTTTTTTCAGAAGAAATTATTTCTATTGCGAAGCTCTCCGGATCAAGTGATCGCTCATTATTAAGTGTTATTTCTAGTTGGAATAAAGACATAGACAAAAATCATATATGCAACACATTGGTATCACAAATAATTTGGTATATGATCGAAGGTTACACCCTAAAATTGAAGGACAAATTAGCTAAAAACAAAAACCTAAGCCACTACGTTGTTGAAGTTAAGAATTCAGATATCCATTTAGACTTTTACAAATCAGAGGTGTCCGGTAAATGGTGGATAAAAGAACCTGGTCCAGATGAAAATTATCATGGTAGTCTTATTCCCTGTACTTATGAAGAATATTTAAAAACAGTTCAAGAAAATTTACCTGAACGATTACTTGAATTAATTTATCACTAACTTCTCAAGTCCAATGGATCTTGATCCCTTAATTAAAATCAGCTTCCCTTCTGGCATATTTTGATCCAACCAAATTTTACAAGATTCCACATGATCAAACCAAAGGACTCCCTTTAATGGTTTGGCAAATTCAAATTCAGCACCAACTAATATTATTTTTTCAAAATTTTTATTAAGTATTTGATTTACCAGCAGCTGATGTTCTGAATCCTGTTGCTCTCCTAATTCTGCCATTGCTCCTAAAATTAACCATTTAAATTGATCTTCAAAATGGATAAAAGATTCGATAGAAACTTGCATAGAGCTTGGATTTGCATTGTAGGCGTCCAAAATAATAATATTATGATTATAATTCACAATTTGAGATCGCATATTATTGGCTTGATAAGAATCAAGTCCATCTTGAATTAATTCATTCTCAATCTTGAAATGATGTGCAATGGTTATTGCTGCAATAATATTTTCATAATTATGTATACCAAATAATTTGGAATGAAAGCTTGTCAACACTATATTAGTCGTTTCACACAATTCAATGGTGGGCAATTCTTTCACTAATTGATATTCATAATCTGCATGAATTCCTGTATTTCCATAACTTATATAATTTGAATAAGACTTAATTCTGGAAACAAGCGTTGTTGAATTGAAATTATAAAATATTGGTTTGTTTTCTATTTGTAAATAATCAAATAATTCGGTTTTCGCTTTTAATACACCTTCAAGATTACCAAAACCTTGAAGATGAGCTTTTCCAATATTGGTTATGATCCCAGAATCTGGCTCAGCGATATGACATAGTTCAGCTATGTCTCCAATTCTATTAGCCCCCATTTCAAGAATTAGAAATTCGTGACGAGGTTTTAATTTTAACAAGGTAAGAGGAACCCCAATATGATTATTAAAGTTGCCGAAAGTTGCTAAAGTTTTATATTTATTTTTGAAAATATGATAAACCAATTCTTTAGTCGTTGTCTTTCCGTTTGTTCCTGTAATAGCTATGACTTTGGTTTGCAGTTTTTTTCTATGATGTCTTGCTAAGTCAATTAAAAAAATATAACTGTTAGGTACTACAATAATTCTATTGTCTTTAAAGGTGGTGTTATCTGCAATTACAAATTCTGCTTTTTTATTGAGCGCCTGTTCTACATATTCATTTCCATCAAAACTATTACCTTTCAATGCAAGAAAAATATCCCCTTCTACTAAGCTTCTAGAATCAGTCGTGATTCTGTCCAATTTATTCTTTAGTAATTGATAAATCTTTTCAAGCATAAACTAAATAAAAAAAAATCCCCATGATTTGGTCATGAGGATTGTAATATAAAATTAATATCTATTAATTATTTATAAGATCTTTTG
>JBDSHL010000471.1:0-2834 GCA_039918515.1 Saprospiraceae bacterium
ACTCTTCCTATTTCTTTTCTTAAAGAGCAACGCTCATGTGCACAATCTGTGATGGTGAATATATAGTTAGTAGTACAATCTCCTTTGAATGGACCAAGTTGAAGTGGGAGAGAAGCATATTTGAATTTGCCAATTATATTGTTATTCTGTCTCACTACAAAACACTCTGAAACATTTTTATATTTGAAATTAAGCTTAACATAGAATAATCCCTCCGCATTGCAATCTAATCTGACTATTTCAAGATCTGAAAGCATACAATCAGTAGGTAAAGTTTCGCAGCACACTTTTCCAATATGAGCTTCTAAAGCGCAATGTTCATCCTCACAATCACGAATTACGAATTCATAATTGGTCTCACAATTTCCTTTAAGAGGTCCAATTTTAAGCGGTAGTTGAGAATATTTAAATGTTCCATAATTGATACCATTGCCTTGAACCATAAAACAATCTGAAGTATTCTGATGATTGAAATTTAAAGTTACATAAAATAATTTTTTCTGATCACAAGGTGTTTTTTCAATTTTCAATTCTGACAATTTGCAATCGCCTTGTGTTGCGCAACATACTTTTCCAAGTAAAGCTCTTGCAGTACAATGTTCATCCAAACAATCCCACACAGTAAAAATATATTCAGTTGTACAATCTCCTTTGAATGGTCCTAATAATATTGGAAGATTTGTATAAGGAAATTTACCAATGATGTGATCGTTTTGTCTGACTACAAAGCACTCAGATACGTTTGCATATTTGAAATTTAATTTCACATAAAAATTACCTTCTCTATCACATTCAGTCCTTGTTAAAATAAGATCTCCTATTTCACAATGTCCTTGTGTTTCGCAACAGACTTTGCCAATGATTCCGTCTATTGCACAATTTTCATTTTTGCAATCGCGAATCACAAATTCATAATTAGTTTCACAATTTCCTTTGAGCGGACCAATTTTTATAGGTAGATCGGCATAATTGAAAGTTCCATAGTTAACACCGTTTCCTTTTACAGTGAAGCAATCGGAAGTATTAACGTGATTAAAATTTATGGTAACATAGAATTCTTTATTCTCGTTACATGTAGATTTTTCTATTTTTAAATCAGACAACTTGCAATCGCCACCTTGAGTACCACAACAGACTTTGCCTAATAAAGCTTTTGCAGCACATTGTTCATTCTGACAATCCCATACTGTAAAAATATATTCCGTATGGCAATCTCCTTTGAAAGGACCTAATAGTACTGGAAGGTTGGCATAAGTAAATTTACCAATGATGTGATCGTTTTGTCTGACTACAAAGCACTCAGATACGTTTGCATATTTAAAATTTAATTTTACATAAAAATTACCTTCTTTATCACATTCCGTTCTTGTTAAAATAAGATCACCTATTTCACAATGTCCTTGAGTCTCGCAACAGACTTTGCCTATGCTGCCGTCCACTGCACAATTTTCATTCTGGCAATCGCGAATCACAAATTCATAATTGGTTTCACAATTTCCTTTGAGCGGACCAATTTTTATTGGTAGATCTGCATAATTGAAAGTTCCATAGTTAACTCCATTACCTTTTACAGTGAAACAATCGGAAGTATTAACATGCTTAAAATTTATGGTAACATAGAATTCTTTATTCTCTTTACAAGTAGATTTTTCTATTTTTAATTCAGACAATTTGCAATCGCCTTGTGTTTCGCAACATACTTTTCCAAGGCTTCCGTCTATAGCGCATTTTTCATTATGACAATCGCGAATCACGAATTCATAATTGGTTTCACAATTTCCTTTGAGTGGACCAATTTTTATAGGTAGATCGGCATAATTGAAAGTTCCATAATTAACTCCGTTACCTTGTACGGTAAAGCAATCAGAAGTGTTATTATGATTAAAATTTAAAGTAACATAGAATTCTTTATGGTCGTTACATTCGGATTTTTCAATTTTTAAATCATCTAATTTACAATCGCCTTGTGTTTCGCAACATACTTTTCCAAGATGTACTTCAAAAGTACAATTTTCATTCTGGCAATCGGTAATTTGAAATTCATAATTGGTTTCACAATTACCTTTAAGCGGACCAATATTTATGGGTAGATCTGCATAGTTAAAAGTTCCATAGTTAACTCCATTACCTTGTACAGTGAAACAATCAGAAGTATTATCATGTTTGAAATTTAGTGTAACATAGAATTCTTTCTTCTCATCACATGTAGATTTTTCTATTTTAAATTCCGACAATTTGCAATCGCCTTGTGTTTCGCAACATACTTTTCCAAGTCTTCCGTCTATAGCGCATTTTTCATTATGGCAATCGCGAATCACGAATTCAAAATCGGTTTCACAATTTCCCTTGAGCGGACCAATTTTTATAGGTAGATCGGCATAGTTGAAAGTTCCATAATTAACTCCGTTACCTTGTACGGTAAAGCAATCAGAAGTGTTGATATGATTAAAATTTAAAGTAACATAGAATTCTTTATGATCGTTACATTCGGATTTTTCAATTTTTAAATCATCTAATTTGCAATCGCCTTGTATTTGGCAACATACTATACCAATTTCTTTGACAAGATTACATTTTTCATTTTTATAATCAATGATTTTTATTTTATTAATAGTATTACAATCTCCTTTTATTGGACCGATTAATATTGGTAATTTTGTAAATGCGAAACGACCATATTTTTTTCTAAGACTGTCTGTAATATCGAAACTGTCTGAAGTGTTTTGGAATTTAAATGTTACCTTTAGATAAAACTCACCTTTTTCGTTACATTCCGATCTAGAATATTCTAAGTCATATATTTTACAATCACCATGCTTTTCACAACAAACTTT
>JBDSHL010000472.1:0-4531 GCA_039918515.1 Saprospiraceae bacterium
TCATTTCTCTTCCTTCTGGAGTAGCATTATCTCCAACTGGAAATTCAACTCCATATCCTTCAGCTGCTAATCTTTTAGTATCGATGTTTAAAGCAATCAACTCTTTCATCATAGCTTCTGCGCGTGCTTGAGATAATTTTTTATTTGCCATAGCTTTGCCTGCATTATCAGTATAACCACCAATCTTAATATTTACTTTTGGGAAAGCTTTAAGTACACTTGCTATATTATTTATTTGCTCTTTAGAAGCAGCATTAATATTTGCAGACCCGGTTTCAAACAAAATTCTATCAAAGTCAAACCAAGTAGTTTTATCGACATGTTTTGTACTGTCCATAATCCAAGTAACCAGTTTGCCTTCAACACCCCTTTCTGGAATGCTTATCATGTTGCCATCGGGTAGATTCAATTTAATCATATTACCTAAAGTCATCCATTTCAAACGGACTATGGAATCGACACCTTCATACATATTATTTATTGCTTGAGCTTCAATATTTTTAAGAGAATCAGAAGTAACTTCGGCAGCTTTTTTTGATACTGAATCTTGAGCTTCCATCTTTGCTTTATTATCTACTAGTTTTTGTGTGTTACAAGATTTCATCAAAAACCACATTAATCCCAATAGTCCAAATATTCCAATAAGCCAAGGCCACCAATTACTCCCTTCTGTTTCAACCTCAGCTGTAGCTTTAGAAGGGTTCATTTTTGAATGTGAACCAAAGTTCATTACTGAGCTTAACTCAGTTGGTATTGAAGACAGAATTTCATTTTTTTGACTTCCTATCCAGGCTGATAAACCAGATGCACCATATCCTTCTGTCTTTACTTTTTTCTTTAAGAAGGATAGAATGAGTGGAGCAATCAAAGAAAGAATTTTCATTGCACTTCCAGAGTGGTTCAATCCAGATATCTTACTGATGCCAGATAACAATGAGTCATTGTTAGAACCGAACAATATTTTTATAAAGCTTGCACCAAGACTATCTGGACCAGTTAAAGAAGTATCTCCACTGAAAAGTCCAGAAAGATCAGATAATAGATTAATGTTGTTTTCTTTATGATTAATCAAATCCCAAACTTGACCCATCTGACTTGTATTGCTTGAGGTATTTAATAATCCTCCAAGTATTGCAGGGATTGTAGTGTCGATTCCTTTGCTAGTTGCATGTTGTGATTCTCCAAGAAATGATGCTGCTGACGCAATCAAATCCGGAGTTGCATAGTTTTTAAGTAAATTAACTAAATTCATTTTAATTTTTTTAATGAGAGAAATTGTTTCGTCAATAATACGTTCTATTTGATAATTGTCATCTAATTTCTCCCTTATTTGGACTAGCTTTGCTTTAATTTGCAAAAACTTTACACATTGGACTTAAAATACCCCATTGGTGAATGGCGATCACCAGATATAATTAATTCAGAATTGATTGTGAGGTGGACAGAGGATATCAAGAATTTACCTTCTCAACTTTCTGATTTAACTAAAAATATAACAGAGTCTGAATTAAAGTCAACCTATAGAGAAGGAGGTTGGACCGTAAGGCAAATAATTCATCATCTGGCGGATAGTCACATGAATGCGTATATAAGACATAAACTTGCAGTTAGCACAGATATCCCAACTATAAATCCTTATCCAGAAAAATTATGGGCAGAAATGGAAGACGTAAAATCTGTTCGAGTTCAAGTTTCTATTCAGTTATTAGAAGCTTTACATCTAAGATGGTCAACATTTTTATCTTCTTTAAATGAGCATGATTATAAAAAATCATTTATTCATCCAGGATTAAATCGTACGGTACTACTTGAAGAATCTATTGGGCTCTATTCATGGCATGGTCGACATCATTTAGGACATATTAAATTGGCATTAAAGATGGAATAGTATTCATAATTTATTGACTTGTCTTTGCTAATAAAATCTTTATACAATATCAATCTTATCTTGTAAGGACTAACTTGGCAACAATTCCTTCACTGACATCAAAATCTTTTACCGTATTTGCAAAAATCAAGTACAATCCGGAGCTAACCTCTCTGCCCAGATAATCTTTTCTATCCCAAACAGCTTGACCACCATTTGCAAAGGTTTCAAATACCAATCTACCAGATATATCCGTAATTTTTACTCTGGCATCTCTCGCAAGACCTTTAATTGCGACAGATCCATGATAAGCTGCAGTAACAGGATTAGGATAAACAATTGGCGTTGTAACAAAATGATCATTAGCAAAAGTTGCGTTGCTTCGATACACTTGCAAGCCTCTATCTGTTCCTATCCACACCTCTCCGGTAGTTTCATTAATCGCAATACTAAAAATATTATTGCTAAGCAAAGGACTATTCTCTGTATTGAAATAGTCAATTTGAAATTCTCCAGAAGGGGATTGTACATATAGACCTTTTCGAGTTCCTATCCATTTTCTATTGGCTCCATCTATAGCCATACAAAGTATTTCTTCAGTCTCAAGTAGATATCCAATAATTCCATTTTGATCAACCTTTCTTCTTGTGCCTTTGCAGGTTCCTTCAAAAATGTTGGATCCACATTCAAAAATAACAGGCCCTGCAGTTGTACCTACCCAAACATCACCTTCAATATCCACCGTAACATTATATATAATATTACTTGTTAAAGAAGAATTAGACATATTTAAAAAAATATAACGATCATCGGAAGTGTTTTCAGTATTCTTATCGTCAAAGACTCCTAAACCTTCTCTAAAAACCAACCATTTGTATCCATTGTGGTCAACCGTAATATTTATAATTTGAGTTGATGCACCATTTGGCAACGAATAAGAGGTCCATTTACCAGATTGGTCTAATGAAACAACTGGTTTAGTTGCAAGATAATTTGCAATCCATAATTTATTGGTATTGTTATCATAATCCAATCCTGAAATACGCACTCTACCAGGATCACCTACCGCTGCTCCCAAAGCACCATTAGTATTATTTTGATTAAATAAATCATATTTATTATTCGTTTTATCATAAACTATTAAACCATCATGAAAACTACCAAAGAATAATTTATTTTTATCTTTATTTTCTTCGACACGTAGAATATCAGTAATTTGATTATTCTTAAAAAGATCATTGTTACTGGAATTTATGTAACTCCAATTTCTATCCTTATAAGTAAAAATCCCATCCGTTCTAAATAAATAGGTAAAGGTCTCATCCCAACCACCACTTGCAACATATATTCCATCTGACAATGATTTAATTTCAAATACATTATTGTTGTAAGGACCAGAGATATTGATGATGTTACAATTTGAATTGTAATCATCTAGATATCTAAATCCATATCTGCTATCGGCTAACCAAATTCTACCCGAAGACTCTTGTAGTGTCATCAAATTTTGAATGACGCAATCCCCTGCAAGATCAATCCAATCAGTACCATTTTTTAGAATATAAAGCTTTTTTTCGCCGCTTGGAATATAATTTAAAGTAAGTATAAGATTACTCCCTTCACTTGAACCAGAAACAAAATTGAAATTATTAAATTGTTTAATCATATTAAAAGTCGTTCCATTGTATTTGTAAACTTCATTAACTTGAAGAACATACAATTCATCTTTTAATTCAAGCACTTGTAAGTATGCACTATTCTGTTCTAATCCTTCCAGTATGGTGTAGGAATGCCAATTCGAAAAATCTTCAATTAAGTTTCCTGAATTTATATTAAAGGAATAAATACCATTACTTGTCGAACAAAAATATTGATTGTGATATTCAATGGTGTTATTTATTTTTAAATTTGTAGTAAAAACAGTAAATTCAACTTGCTTAGATTTTAGATTCAAGGACAATAAACCAAAATCTGCATTGATGAATACACTTTCTTCATTTCTCTTAGTAATCGAGTTAATATTTTTTGAGATTGGAACATTGTTAAATATTTTAATAAAAGCTACTGCTTCAACTCCATCTTCTGTATATAGATCAATTAATCCGTCGGAATAAGCTATTACCAATGTATGAGTTTGCTTATGGAAGTATATTGCATTGATCTTGCTTCCTGAAAGACCTTGGATTGTACTTATCTTTTTAGTTGAAAGATCAGATTTTTGTATTCTTAGAACAGCTATATCTGTAGCATAGTATATAGCTTCATCACTTTGGGTTATTTTGATTCCATTGTTATAAGGAATATGATTTTGCCACTCCCCAATTCGCAATTCTGCCTGAGCAAAAATGAATATAGGTAATGATATAAGAGCTATAATTCTAAGGTACATACTTCGCAAATTGGAAACTTAACGTTCTAGAGACTGAAATTATTCTTGATTGTGGCTTAATTTTTCGCATCTTCTTTATCATCCTTCTTGATTGATTGCAAGGTGTCTTCCAGGCCTTTGGTTGCACTGGTAAGATCATTTAATCGTTCCTTTCGATTGGAATCAGGAATATTAATTATACCACCTGACTTGCCATTGAAGGTAAATCCCTTTTGATCAGTATCGATATTAATTGATCTATTCTGAATTTCTACTCCAGACAGGAGAATTTTCGC
>JBDSHL010000473.1:0-5101 GCA_039918515.1 Saprospiraceae bacterium
ATGATTATTCAGTTTTAACTTTAGACAGTTTCAGTACATGGAATTGGAGCTTTCCTAATGCACAATACGTATCAAATAAAAATATTAGAAACCCAAAAGTTGTTTTTGGGAAAATTGGTTTGTATGATGTTACCCTAAAAATTCAAAATAGATTGGGTGAATCAACCAAGACAATAAACGGGATGATTCAAATATCCGCGAACGAATGTGGTATTGATTCATTTGCAGGTAAATGTTTAGATTTATCTAATTCAAGTGATTATGCAACACTTGAAAGAATTCCTGAATTAAAAAACGCAACAGGTTTCTCTTGTATGGCTTGGGTCAAATTGAATTCCAAACAAGATTGTTTTACTCAAATACTTTCCAATTGGGATAGCAATGTTGGGTTTGGATTTGGTTTTGCATTCCAAGGTTATGTTCAGACCAGAAATTTAACTTTCTTTTGGAAAGGAGTTCCCTACCAATTAACCTCGCCCTTCAATCTTGATACACTTACTTGGGTACATGTGGCAATGGTAGTGTATCCAGACTCGGTTAGACTTTATCGCGATGGTATCTCATGGACTTATAAAGGAAATTTTAAAGATTTTGATTTATCTGAAACGCCTTGGGAAGTTGGAACAGGAGTAAGGGGACAATGTGGTAATTTTCAAGGACAAATGGATGAGTTAAAAATTTACAATCGATCACTAACGGAATTGGAAATCAGAGAAAATATTCATCTCATACATCCAGAAGGTGAGAATGGTTTGGTGGCTTATTATCAATTTAATGAATCTTCCAATCCTGAAATATATAATAGAGTGGGGGGATATCATGGAGCAAATGCCGGCGGAGTAAAAATTTACTCAACAGCTCCAGTTGGTACTGGTTTTAGTGATCATAAGATTCTCAGTACTGGTTTAAATAATTTTCCTTTAACTAAAACTGATATACAAATATCTACCATCAAAAAACCAAATTCAACTTGGTTCAATTACAGGTTATTAAATCAACCCGACTCTACTCTAGTTACTGCAGAAAAGTGGAATCAAAACTATTATATACTTCGAAGCTTTGAAAATCCAAATTCGGAAACTGCAATAAATTTAACCTTTAGTAATACTGGAATACTTTTGGATAATTATCGTTTCGCACCCGAATTTCTTAAACTCTATCATCGCGATATTTCAAATGAGCATTTAAATAGTTGGAAGTTTGTAGCGAATGCATCAAGCATTAATATTGTGAACCAATCTATCCAGTTCAATAATATTCAAGAGATCAATGGCCAATTTATCATTGAAGTATTACCGAATCCTACACGCTTACACGACCTTGGAAATAATTCTAATTACGGAATTTATATTTATCCAAATCCAGCTATTGGGAAAATTCAAATTCATACCTACGATTTAGGCCAAACGGGCATTTTGAAAATTCAAGACATTAATGGGAATACTATTTATAGTAAGTCGATACCATCTTTTGTTCAGGAAAATGTAGATATTCATTCTTGGCCATCAGGGGTATATATAGTTACATTCAATGAAAGATGGGTGAAGTTTGTAAAGATAGACTAATATCTGAATGTTGAGTTGAAGATCTCAATTTAGGTTTCAATCTGGTATTTGCTTACGACTGTTTTAGTAGGCTAGTTCATCTTCTATCTGTATTCATTAGTCAAAATAACAAATGAAAGTTTGTTATTAAGTATAATCTTGTTATAATCTTACATGTATAAATTTATTTTTTTAAATGTATTGATTTCATCCTTGAATTAAAAGTTTGGCACGGAAATTTCTTTAATGTGATTACTACAAATAGACTGTTCTTGTTACAAAATTCTTAAAACAGTTCTTCAAAAATGATGGTAAATGAACTTTACTATCAAAATGCCATTATTGGTACACAATCATATTATTTATTTCTTAGGGGTGTAAATGTATTGCATACTGTCTTTGCATGGTTTAAGCATTACATAAAAAAATATTTAATAAAAGTTTTGTTGTTTCTTTAAAATAGTTCGAACATTGCATCGTAACAAGAGCAGATGTAGTGTTATTCTAAAGTCAGGTAAATCTATTTGACTTTATCATACAAGCTTCATTTGCAAAATTTTACTGTACGTATTTTTTAAAACATATTAACCACATGTTTTAAAGAAAGAAAAGGGGCTTAGAGTGTCGCATTAGTTGTGGCTTTTAAGCAGTCTTCATTGAATTTCCATACAACTCAACTCACAAAACTCATTTCTCACCGAATTCTTTGCGAAAGCGAAGAGCCAGGAGAGAAATGTTTTATTCAACGAAGTAAAAATTTTGTGATGTTATTTTTTTTAAAACCTAAAATGAATTGTATGAAAAGACTAAGCTTACCCTTAGGCAGATGGCGGCTTCCTTGGAGTCTATTGGCCTTCATCTTAACCTTAAGCACTTCCTACGGAGGTGTTGTGTTCAATGGATCTCCTGGAACAAATGCTCCACCGACAACACTGGGTGGAATACCAATGTTTAAATTTGTAGATGACACTAGACCAACTGCTGGAGCAGGCAGTGTTGTTAGTTCTGTTGCAGCAAGCAACGATTGTCCTGTAGGAATTCAATTTGCCCCAGCATTAGGGCATAGAGAAGTTCCATATGGTGGATGGAGTACATGGAGTCATGGTTATACTGGGGATGTTTATGCTGATTTAACCTTTGGTGGATCAACTACGATAACATTGCCTACTAATACTAGGGCATTTTATTTATATGCAGAACCAGATAATTTCAGTACTTTTACTATTACCGCCACTGCAAATGATGGAACTACAAGTGGTCCAGTTCCAGTAGCAGGATCTGCTGGTGCCAGTTATTATGGATTTTATACTACGGGAGTTAATTGTATGTTGACTACCATTACCATCACCATATCCGCAGGTTCAGGAGGATACGCCATTGGTGAGTTTGGAATCAATGTTGATTATAACAATGGTGCATTGGCTTGTAACAATAATATTCAAATCTCTTTAGATCAGAATTGTAGTGCTACTATAACTCCAGATATGGTGTTAGAAGGAACTTACTCACCTGGCTGTCTTGGAGATTTTCAAGTCGTTGTAAGAGATTGGATTACCAATGCAATTATCGATTTGGATTTGAATACTCCTTATCCACAGATTGGATATCCACAAATTGGTCGTAAGTTAAGAATTACAGTTATTGATCCATCCACTGGTAACAGTTGCTGGGGATCTGCTAACGTAGAAGATAAGCTTGCTCCTATCATTGATTGTGCGCGCAATATAACTGTTAATTGTACAGATGGAACAACTCCAGAAGATGTTGGGATTCCAAGTGTAACTGAAGGATGTGGTGGCTATACGTTAACTTATAAAGATGTAGTTAGCAAAGGCAACTGTCAAAATGGTTATGATAAAATTATTACAAGAACTTGGACTGCAGTTGACCAATTTGGCAACAAAAGTAGCTGTGTTCAAACGATTACAGTCTTATTAGGAAGTTTAGAATCAGTAAGGCCTCCATTAGATTTTACAGGTTTGCCATTGCCAAATCATACGCATATGCTGACATGTGATACTAAAAGAGATCCTAATTTTAATCTAGCGGCACATTTAAGGCCAGCGCCAGCATGTGTTGACGATTATTTATTAGATACTGCATATTATGCAAGTACTGGTTTGAGAGTTCCAAAACTTTTAGGATGGAATTGTCTTGAGACTGGACCTTACACAGGTCATCCAAGCCCAGATAATATTTATTATCCAGTACACACGGATTGTTGGAAAGACAACTCAATTGTGATGTGGGAAGGAACTGGTGCACCTTCAGGTGCTAGTTGTAGCAATATAGCGATGACCTATAAAGATTTAAGAATCGAATTATCTAAGCCTAAATGTAACGCAGGTCCTGTGGGATGTTATAAATTATTGCGTACATGGACTTTATTGGATTGGTGTACAAGTGAAATACGTGAAATCAATCAAATTATTAAAGTAGTGGATACATCAGGACCAAAGGTTCTTTATCCAGATAATGTAGATGTAAATACAGACATCTGGAAATGTGAAGGAAGATGGGAAGTACCACCTGTTTGGGTTACTGACAACTGTTCCAGCGAAGTTCATTACACAGTACGTGTAGAGAATGGAACCGTGTTAGGAAACGAAACATCAGGTTATATCGTGGTAAATCTTCCTCTTGGTATCCAAAACGCATACATTGTAGCCGAAGACTGTTGTGGCAATGTAACGGAAAAACTCATTGTTCTAAATGTTCTAGATAAAACTCCTCCAGTTGCAGTATGCGATCAAAAAACCACAGTAACTATTACAGGAAATCAAACACCTGGTGAAAATTTTGCAAAAGTAAACGCATCAACATTTGATGACGGATCTTTTGATAATTGTGCTCCTCACGTTTTCTTCAAGGTCATCAGAATGGATGAGCTTGCTGGAACAAATAATGGTTCTACCAAAGAGTCACTGGTGTGCAATCACGCTAATGGCGATGATGATTCAAGCATCAAAGGATTTCAAACATACTTTGATGACAATGTAAAATTCTGTTGTGCAGATGCTGGAAAAACACTTATGGTTGTTTTCCGTGTATTTGATGTTGAACCAGGAGTTGGACCAGTAAATCCAATTCGTATGAATTCTGGCGAAGAATTATTCGGTCACTTCAGTGATTGTATGGTTGAAGTTGAAGTTCAAGACAAAGCTATTCCTTCAATAGTTCCTCCACCGGATGTTGTTGTAAGTTGTATGCTTTGGTTTGATTTAAATAAACTTACAGACCCTAACGATGCAACCTTTGGAAGAGTAGTTTCTGATGTAGGCCAGAGAAAAAAAGTAAAAACAACAGATATAGTATGCGAACAGTGGTGTATCACAAATAGAATTACTGGATATCCAGGATCAGGTACAGGAACCGTAGCAGATATCGCGTGTAACTTTTATAATAGTTTATATAGCTCTACTCATCCAGATAATAAATATGATTTAGCATGGGGATTTGATGGATACATCTTATCGACTTGCGGCTCAACACCAATTATTACCATAGATGACAAGCGCGAATGCGGTCATGGTAAGATAGAAAGAATATTTAGTGTT
>JBDSHL010000474.1:0-4323 GCA_039918515.1 Saprospiraceae bacterium
AATCCATTTTCTAAAATTCCCCTACTATCTTTATAAAATCATCAGAATAAGAATCATCGGAATTTTTAATCAAATAATCTAACGTTATCAATTGTGCGAAATTTCGAGTATATATACAAATACACAATGAATATTCGGCATTCACGTTATGCCTAAATCTTATAAACTCACCTAAAACAAATCCATTCTTGCTCATTTGATAAGTCCAATCGGATTCCATTTGCACTGGAATAATAATAATTACATATGTATTTGGCAATGTCCAATCGAGTGCCTTCCTACAAAAAAATTCAATAAAATTAGATTCCGTGTGTCGAATCAATTTTCTTGAATCCGTTTGAGCGCTTTGCTGATTTACAAAATAGGGAGGATTACTTACAATCAAATCAAACTTAGATGAAGGCATAAAATTGTTGAGATCAACATTCAGAAATTGAACATTATCAAAACCCGCATTTAATGATTTAGAAAGCTCTGCCAATGAAATTGCTTCAGAAGATCTATCTATTCCTAGGATTTGGGCTATAGGATTGGAATGGGCCAAAATAAATGAAACAATTCCCATTCCTGTTCCTACATCAAGCACATTATTGAATTTCTTTCGAGAAGCATAGCCTCCCAATAATCTTGAATCTGTAGAAACTTTCATTACAGCTTCAGATTGGGCTAATCTAAAATGCTTAAACTGGAAGTAGGATAATTCTTCTGACAAACTTTTTTATAATTTAATGGCAGCCTCTGTTCGAGCAATTAGTTGAGCCTTAATAAACTGTGGTTTAATCCCTGTCATTTGAACTAGAATTGAAGGAGAAGTCTTTAAGTCTAACCGATCTCTATAAGCTCTATTGCTTTGTGAATAGTTGAAGTTTAGTCATTTTCTGACCATTGAATCAATAAGTCCCAAATTCAAAAGTAAAACGCTAAAAATGTATTTACTTTGCCTCATTATTCAGATTGTGGTACAAAACTAAGCCTTTTATAAGAAAAATCTTAATTCTGAAAATTGAAAAACTATTTTTATACTTTTATTATACTACATCTTCTTAGTTGCAAATCTGCATTGAGTCAATCTTCACAAGCTCAGATTGTCTGTATCGGTTTTTATAATTTGGAAAACCTGTTTGATACGGAACGAGATACTAGTATTCTAGACGAAGAATTTACGCCTCAGGGAGCAAAAGAATGGACTTTAGATAAGTACAATGCAAAACTAGCCAATCTTTCTATGGTAATTGGAGACTTAGGGAAACCAAATTGTCCTGATGGTCCAGTTCTACTAGGTGTTTCAGAAGTCGAAAATAAAAAAGTACTTGAAGATCTTCTCAGACAGAAGGAATTACTGAATTCAGGTTATCAAATCCTTCACTATGATTCTAAAGATGCAAGGGGAATTGATGTTGCCTTACTTTACAAGCCAAAATACTTCAAAATTCTCGCTTCTCAAAGTATTCCAGTATTTCTTGTCGATTCAGTAAATGGTTCTAAATTTACTCGAAGTGTACTTTTGGTCAAGGGAAGTCTAGCAGGACAAACCATCTATATTACCGTTAATCATTGGCCATCAAGAAGAAGTGGAGTTGCAACGAGTAAACCCTATCGCAATCAGCTTGCCCTATTGAATTATCATTTGTTTGATTCAATTCGTTCGATAGAATCAGATCCTGCCTTTATGGTCATTGGAGACTTGAATGATAATCCTACAGATGCAAGTGTAAGAGTTACGCTTAAAGCACAAGCAGAAGCCAAGTATGTAGATTCGAGTTCTTTCTATAATCCTTTCTATAAAACTTACAAAAATGGCGAAGGAAGTCTTGAATTTAATCATACCTGGAGTCTGTTTGACCAAATAATTTTATCCTTTGGATTAGTAAACAATAAATCCACTAATTTTACCTATTATCAGCACCAAATATATCATAAGGAATTTATGATCGAACAGACGGGTCATAATAAAAACAATCCAAAAAGATCATTCAATGGCGATACGTGGAACAATGGATTTAGTGATCATTTTCCAAGCTTGGTTTATCTCATAAGAAATAAATAATTTTCAAACCAGTTATGCCAAATATTTTAGATGATAATGTACTTAGTCTTCATGATGAACAACATTATGCTTTAGATAGATTGGATAATACAAAAGGTGTTATTTTTATTACAGGAAAAGCGGGTACTGGCAAGTCAACTTTATTTAATTTATACAATAGAATTTCCAAGAAAAAAACAGTTGTACTAGCGCCAACAGGAATTGCTGCAATCAATGTAGGTGGGCAGACTATCCATTCATTTTTTAGATTTCCTCCTGGATTTGTTGGAGCAAATGACCTGCATCCATTATCCAAATCACTGGTAAAGAAAATCGAACTCATCGTTATCGATGAAATCAGCATGGTTCGTGCGGATATGCTGGACAATATTGATAAAGTATTGCGAATTTCTACACAATCCAATGTTCCTTTTGGTGGAATTCCTATGGTGTGGATTGGAGATCTCTATCAGTTGCCGCCTATTGTAAGTTCTGCGGAAGAAAGAGAATATTTTTCAAAATATTATGAATCACCTTATTTTTTTTCCGCGAATGTAATGAAACAACTGGAAGATTTTGAACTCATAGAATTGAATCAAGTTTTTAGACAGAAAGATCAGCATTTTATAAAATTATTAAACAAGATTCGAGTCAATGAAATTGATGAAGAAGAATTTGAATATTTAAATGAAAGACTTTTACCTATCCCTGAAGATTCTGACAAACCCTTTATCAGTTTGTGTACTACCAATGCCATCGCCAACCAAATCAATTCAACAGAACTAGCCAAGTTAAATGTTGAATCAAGAAATTATCAAGCACATATCACAGGAAGCGTTTCCGCTAGTCAATTTCCTGTAGAACAACAATTGGTATTTAAAATAGGTGCTCAAGTAATGACTATCAGAAACAGCACCGACAAGACTTATGTTAATGGTAGCCTTGGAATCGTCGAAGAATTGGGAGTAGATTATGTCAAGGTCAAATTTCATGAAATACAAGAATCCATCAAAATTTCCAAAATTTCCTGGGAAATCATACGATACAAAGCACAGGGAGATGAATTGAAGAAAGAAACCATTGGATCATACGAACAGCTGCCCTTGAGATTGGCATGGGCTGTTACTGTTCATAAGAGTCAAGGCAAATCCTTCGATCAGATTATTGTGGACTTCGGTCGAGGGGCTTTCGAGACCGGACAGGCTTATGTTGCCTTGAGTCGATGCAGGACTTTGGATGGAATTTACCTCAAACAGAAACTCAACTGGCGAGATATCAGAACTGATGAACGGGTAAGCGAGTTTCTAAGGAAATACTCATAGATATGCGCTCCTTATATAATATTTATGCTTAACTTTGAATTTCAAAAATTTCCCATATGTCAAAAATAAATCCTAAAAAAGAAAAAGCTCAAGGTCAGAAAGTTCTACTGATCATTATTGGAATCGGAATTGCTTTGATTATTATGATGTATTTCGTCTACGCAAGCAGAACTTAGTGAAGAAAACTTTAGATCTTAAGAGTTCAAGCTCCCAAGCTTGGATTGTTGCTGTGATGGAAGATTTTAATTCATTTCTTCAGGATCATGTTGATTGCGAAAGAAAAGCTTCCGCTATGGCAATGAGTCTCGTCGCCAAATATCCTGATCGAACTTTTATCCACAATGAACTTATTGATACAGCTATTGAAGAAATGGAACACTTCAAGTTGGTTTATCAATTAATGCAATCTCGCAATGTTCCCTTCGCAGTTAATATTCATGAAGATCCTTATATCAAGGGATTAAACAGACAGATGCATTCTGGAGGAGACAAGAGATTTATGGATTATTTATTGATTGGATGTTTATTTGAAACTCGTGGTGCGGAAAGATTCAAGTTAGTTGAAGAACATCTTGCCGATCCAGATTACAAAAAATTCTATAAAATGCTTTGGACATCTGAAGCCAAACACGGGCATATTTATGTCAACATGGCTTTGCATTATTTTCCTGAAGATGTAGTATATGATCGTATGAACTGGTGGCTCGATAGAGAAGCTGAAGTTCTTGAAAGTCTACCGATAAGGGCAGCGTTGCATTAAGAATAAGGGATAAGGAATAAGGGATCAGGAATCAGGAATAATGAGTAAGGAGTAAGGGATAAGGAATAAGGAGTTAGAGATAGAGAGGTATTAAGGATTAGGGTTCAAGCATAAGATCTATTATTTGGCAATTCATTATCATTAAAGATAAAAGTGAAATTAGTAAAGTGAAAATAAAGTTGCAAATAATTCCATTGGATCAATTGAATAATTAT